>CAZGJP010000220.1:0-4072 GCA_964526605.1 uncultured Lentisphaera sp. | reverse complement strand
CCCCAATCCCATGGGTTAATCCCCTTGCCCGTAAAAAAAAAAAAAAAATGCCCATAATCGGCGCGGCGCTTTCCCAAATCGGAAAAGACGAGATCGACGACACGGATAAGGACAGCGACGGAGATGGAATATCGGATGTCAAGGAGCTTGAACTGGGAATGAACCCGAACGATCCCAAGGACGTTGACCATGATCTGGACAACGACGGATTCTCCAACATATTCGAGATCAAAAAGGGAACGAGCATAAAGGATCCGAAGAGCCATCCCCCAACCGTCTATCGCCTCTTCGTGGAAGGCATAGACAGGAGAAAACTACGCTTCCATCTGAAGAAGATCGTCAAGAAGGGAGCTTCAAAGGACAACTGGGACATACAAACCAGCGAATGGGTCCAGGAAAAAGGGCGCATGGACGACAAGTTCAGGAAAATAGGCAACAACATATCCATAGATGGTTCCGTCTACAAGATACTCGACATCATCCCCAAGGAGTCCGAGAGGATCGACGCCAAGACCAACTTCAAGATCACAGAGGACCAAAGCCAGATAGTCATACAGACAGGGAACGACGCCCCGATAACAGTCAACGTGAAGAGCGATGCCTACGAAAACAAGGAAACCATCAGCATCACAGACTCCTTCACCGGACAGAAATTCAGACTTGTCCTCAACGAGAAATTCTCGGTCCCAACTCCAGCAGCCGAAGACGAGGAGGTCTATTCGATATCCAAGATAGTCAACAGGGATGCATTGCAGATACAGGCCACAAAGCTTGGAGCAGAGGACATCTTCGACATTGGAGCAGAACCTGTGCACCAGCTCAAGCCAAAGGAGACAGAGGTGCTCCCGGGCGTCCCCGTCAGTCCCGAGGATATTCCGTTTTAGCGACAAAGCAACACAATACCATATTCGGAGGAGAAAATGTTTCCAAAATCGGCCAAGCTGATATTCAAGATCTCTATCTTGACGGCATTCCCCTTCGCCTGCATCTCTCAGGATGAAGCTGCGGATGCAAAGCCTGCGGATGCCGCCATCGAGCAACAGGACAACACCCGTAGCCAAAAGGAGAGCGGCAACGCTCCAGCCAGCGACATCCCGACAATTCTCGAAAACGAGGACCAGCATAGGATCAAGCAGATGGACGATGCCATCGACAAGGCTGTCCCAGCCTTGCGCGAGCTGAACGATCATCTGGCGCTCATCGCCACTGAATATGACAAGACCGTGAAGGACATTGCTGAAGACAACGCAGTCACAACCGAAATACTCTCCAAGTACAAGCCCCTTATAGAGCAGATGCTCAAACAGCTGTCCATCGTCGCCGAAAAGGAAAAGTCCGTCAGAACTGGAACTAGAACCAGCGACCTCATCCTCAAACAGCGCGACCGCCTCGAGAGAATCCTCGGGAAATGCGACCACAGCAACGAGGAGAAGGAAAAAGGTCTCTGCAAGTGCGTCAATCTGGAGAACGTCCTCTCCAACGCAGAAGACAACGATCTTGAACAGCTCTCAAGAGGCAAGATAGATCAGATACTCAACGAGATAAAAGACACATTGCAACCCATCCGGGACAACCCCCAGGCGCCCTCTCCCGACGACACGGCACAGAATGAAGAACAGATCGGCAAGGCTCTGGCAATAATCCAAGACCTCTCATCGGAAATAGACAAGACAATAACTAAGGACCAGTATGTACTCGACTACATGGACCAGAAAAGGGACGAGAGGAGAAAAACCGCGTGGATAAAGGCGCTCAAGGCGTTCAGCGAAACAATACAAAAGACAAAGACAGCGGTCTCCGAATCGGACAAAGCCCTTCAACCCCTTGCATCCGAGAACGTGGAGCACCTGAAGTCGAGAATTTTCGAACGATCCATTATCCTCAGGAAGAGAGTGGCAAGAATCATCTGGCAATACGCTGAACGTTACTTCGCGCAAAGCCGGTTCAACGACGCGAAGGACGCATGGGAGACCTCCAGAAAACTTTTCGCCGACATATCCTTGGACATCGCCAGATTCCAGGAAAAACTCAACATGAAGTCTCCGCGCCTGGCCGAAATGGCCAGAAACAGCGACAAAGAGGTGGAGATCATCGTCTCCATGGAGGAAAAATGCGAGAAGCAGATAGCCGCAACGGAATTCAGAGAACAGACATCCTTGCTTAACATCGATTCCGGCAGAGATCTGCGCCTCAACGACGTAGACGTCAACTTGAAGCAGGCCGAAATATTGATAAGGAATCAGGAATACATGCGCGCAAGGGATGCCCTCGAGACCGTCCTAATGAGGGACCCCTACAACATCAAGGCAACAAGAATGCTCAAGAACCTCTACGAAACACTCCACGACTCCGCAAGAGTCCGCAGATACAACGAATACCTGGAAACCCTCGTCATAAACGAATGGAACTGGAACGAGGCCGTCCTCCCGCGCCCCGCCGACAAGCCCGTCGAGGACCTGATAACCAAACAGGCTGACAGAAGCTCCATCGCAAGCAAGCTGAACGACATTGTCATCCCAAGAATCGAATTCGAGGACACCTCTCTCAATTCCGTCGTCCAGTATCTCATAGGCGAAAGCAAGGACAATGACACAAGCCCCGAAAAAACAGGCGTGCCTATAACCCTCCACCTCAACGCGGACCAGATGGAGCAAATCCCCAAAATCACCATCAGCCTCGACGACATGCCCGTAGGCGAAGTCATAAGATACGTCTGCCAGTCCACGGGACTGAAATACAGGGTCGGAGACAGAGCTGTGATCATAAGCACCGAAATCACAACCGTCATGGAAACGCGATTCTTCAAGGTCCGCGGCACTATCATCAACAGCATCGCACCCGCCACAGCGGGAGAAGGAGAAGACATGATGGCTGCCGACGCCGACATCCTCGATGTGGCCACGTTCGGGGAGGCGGAGGAAGGCGCCACCCGCCCCGCAAGCGTCAGTAGCGAACAGCTCAAGGCATACTTCACAGAACGAGGCGTCCCCTTCACGGACGCCGACTCGACCATCGCATACGACAGACGCTCCGGAAAGCTGATCGTCAAGAACACCCCTGAAAACCTCCGACGCCTCGAAACACTGCTCAGGGAAATTGACATCGAAACCCCCCTGGTCCTCATCGAGGCCAAGTTCGTCGAACTCACCCAGGTGGATCTGGAGGAACTAGGATTCGAATACCTATTCAGCAAGGACATAAACAACGCGGCTGGCCTCGACGACACAAGCTCATGGCAGGTCACCCAGAACGCCTCGACCATGAGAACTCTGGGCACCAATGCCAGCGGCATAGTGAGTCCCGTGTCCGCAGTCAATTCGAGGCTCATAAACAACCTGCAATGGCCGGCAAATTTCGGTCCCGGCGACGCGGGAAGATACAACCTCTCCTTCTATCTCCATGCCATCAACAGAAGCCAGGCGACAGAGGTCCTCTCCGCGCCCAAGGTGATCGCTGCAAGCGGCACGGAGGCCGTCATCAGGATGGTCCGTGAGGAATACTACCCCGACTCGTGGAGCGAACCGGAAATCACCGTCACTGAAAACGTCTTCAGGATCATACCATCCATCCCGGAATTCGGAGAGGCTACCGACGTCGGCATCAGGTTCTCAGTTACCCCCACCGTCAGCCCCAACAACTACACAATATCCCTGAGCATACATCCAGAGGTCATACAACGCACAGGCTGGAGCGACTACAGCTACCAGCTGGTCAGCGACAACAACGTCACGACAGGCACTCTGATAATGAGGGAACTCTCCCGAAGAGACGTGACAACCAACGTAAAGGTCTACGACGGGGAAACACTCATAGTGGGCGGCATGATCAGGGACGATGTCTCCGCCGTTGACGACAGGATCCCGGGTTTCGGAGATGTTCCTCTCCTCGGAAGGCTCGCAAGAACCACCAACGAGCAGGTCACAAAGAGGAATCTGATCATATTCATCACCGCACGCCTCGTCAATCCGGATTGTATACCGATCAGAGCCGGACAGACCAGAGGAACTTTCGACTTCAGACGATAACAAATAGCATATCTTAAAATAGGAGTTTGATCTATGAATTTAAAGCT
>CAZGJP010000219.1:0-4903 GCA_964526605.1 uncultured Lentisphaera sp. | reverse complement strand
GAGAGTATTTCCGAGTTCCTTCGTCTGGGCAGTAGACGGGGTGGGAAATCATAATGTTGATACCGTTGTAACTCGTGTCCGGTTTGACTCTGAAGTAACCGTAGAATGTATCTCTGTCTTGGAGTCCGGGAAAGCGCTTGAGTTCCTGATCTTTCAAGGGAGGCGTGAAGAACACCTTGAAGAACGCTGCATAGCGTTCTTCAACACGATATGTTTTCGGGCTATCTGCGATTCCCGCCAGTTCTTGCAGGGCAGGCAGTACCTTCGCAAAGGTTGTCTTCCTCGCTGGATCCGCGCCCTGCTCATGCAGGACAAGATATATCTCGTGTTGCGAACTCAATCGGATTGCCATATCCGAAAAGGAATTCGGGCCAATCTTCGTTTCGTAGGACTCATACACCCCGAGTGTGACATCCTGTCCAGACGTCACGAGGGTCATCCGCGTAAGGTCAGGCTTCTTGAAGACGACTGTGACTTGGAATGAAGAAAAGGTCTTATCTCCGTTGAGATACCTATCGTGGATACGGTAGTCCTTGGGCAGGCTCTTTTCTCCTTGGGCCATGAACTCAAAAAGGAACATTCCTTCTCCATCAGAGGGCCAGTCTTGCCCGAGGGAGCGTGCCTTTGCAACAAAGGAGCCGTCACGGTCTTTCTCAACTTTCCACAAAGGGGTGAGCTTCAGGTCGTTCAGGAAACGGTCAGGTTCTGACACATCGATCGCCGGGAGAGCAGGAAGATGTCCGGTGGCATTATGAACCTTCTTGGTTGTGTATCCTGCACTGCATGAATTGCACAAGGCCAAGGCGATCAAGATGCAGATGAGTCGTGTCATTGTCTTTATCTCTCCGTCCAACGTGTGAATCACTCGTTCTGAAAAGCGCGGCTTTTCAGAATCGAGTGCATTCAATGGTTCGCAGATCCTTTCATGCTGACAGACTGTTGATTATTTGGAGCATCGGCATTTGGAGCGAGAAGGCTGCGAGTTGTGTGACGGCCACGGTGGCGACGGCAGCAAGCACCCCGAATGGGATGCTCCAGACCTGTCTTGGGAACGCAAAGAGGACGCCGATGGATACCAGTGCGAGCACAATGACCGCAACAGTCGCGTGCATGGAGAATGACAGAAAGAACTGCGTGAGAACCGGCAAAGGAGCACCGGCGAGCAAATCGGCAAAGATGTCTGCAGAATGGGGTGCTCGTGCGAGCACGGCGCAGCACTGAAGCGCGAATGCGGCAATGACCGCGACAAGGCCCAGCCTCACGGCCAGAGACAGATTGCGAACCTGTCGTTCAAGTTGATCAATTCTTTCCATCAGTTTCTCCTGCGAACGCCGCGGATCAGGCGCGGCTATTTGCCGTCGCGTGCATCCGGCTTGTTATGTATCCTCCGTGAGTCCGGTTCATTTTCTTGAACAGGGCTTATCACTCCTTCTGATCTTTGATTGGGGTAAAATGTGCTTCCACGGCCTCAAAGTCCTTGACCGCATCTTTGTCGACCTTCAGGGTAACGTACGCGGCGCCATGTGCTGAAGATTGGGAGTAGAATGTGTATGTATCGTTCGTGAAACACCTGCCGCAGATCTGCTGCATGGATGCAGGAAGGGGACGTCCTTTGGGGAAGATGTCCGCGCCTTTGAAGCGGAGTCCGTGGAAGCCGTTAATGTCCCGGATCTGGAGGAACAATCGAAGCTGATCGGGGTGAAGAGTGTATTCGGGCGGCCGGGGCGGGGCATCGGTGAAGAGCCAGGTGACTGCCCCTTCCAGATCGGTCTGGAGCATGACCATATAGCCCTTGGTGCGTCGATCCATCAGCCACCAGGTATGTCGTCCCTCCCATGACGTGGCAGATCTATACTGATACTGCCCGTTGAGCCATTCGATCGTATCTTTTGCCAGGCGATTCCCCGGGCGGAGCATGATCCGCATCTCCGACACCTGTCGGAGGTAGGCGTCGCGATCCGGTGTCTGGTTGCTCTTCCATTGGTCGAGCCGCACGAGGACCTGGCGGATCGCCTCGGGGGTGATGATGCGCGCCTGACCCAGCAGACGATCGCGGTCGAGGCGGCAGCGCTGTCGCAGTAGTGTTTCGAACTCGCCGGCTGTTTCAGGAAGGAGTGGCGGGTCAAAGTCTATGGTGTCGGCTTGTACATTGAACCGTTTCCAGTTCTTCTGATATTTTGGGAGTTCCACGGCGGCCTCGAAAAGCTGGATGTAGCTGATGACGCGGGTGCCGTCTTCACGTTCGCAGATCTGGATAAGGAGGGAGTGCGTCTTGTCGGCGGACGAGTTGGCGTGGGGGCGATTCATTTCGAGATCCTTGCGGACCGCTTCAACCCGTGATGCAGCGTTCCTGGGATCCGGCGAAACAGCGGCGCGCAGACCATTACTGCAGATCCGGTCCTGCATGAACAAAGCGTCTATGGACAGCTCCATCCGGGTTTCGCTCGCCCCATGGGACTCGTCCGAGTCCATCTCCGCATCATGCGGCAGGACAAAGACCAGGCGCCCCAGGCTGGCCTTGTTGTCTTTCGCTTCCTCAATCGCGATAGGACGCACCAGAAGCAGATATTCGGCGCGAACCGCCGGCAAGGAGAGATCCGCATGCGCCGGGAGAGTCAGCAGCAGTCCGATCCCGGCAAGAATAATTGATCGTCTCATGTGGCCTTCCTTACATAACGGCGCAAATGAGAGTTTTGCGCGGTTACGCGCAAATACTTTCAATTTGCTTGTTATGGTCCTCTCGATATCCCCAATCAAAATCTCCGAATGTGTTAAACCGGCTATTGGGATGGAGCTGCAGCGTCACGCATGCTGCGACTCCAGAAATGATGACCGCGACAACGACGGAGACGGCACCTTGGCGGATGCTCTTGGGAGACGTGAAGAGCCAGGCGAGACATGAGGACAAGACGAAAGAGAAGAAGACATAATTCATGCCGAGCTTGTCAACTGCGTACGGAAGGAAATAATCGAGATTCATAATGGGGACAAAGAGCAAGCCGATTAACCCTCCAAGCAGGGACATGCCTGCTCTAATGTGTCCTGTTTGTTTCATGACCACAACAAGTTATTAGATCATTTTTGTTAAACATTCAGACTGTAATTGCTGTTCGGGCTGATTTCAAGTGATTTGTGTCGAGGTTTTGTTTTTTTTCGCTTGAAATACAAATTAAACATGCTAAAAGTGATGATTAACACAAGGGTTAAACATTCAAGAAGAGGGGGCAGATGGGCTCATTTCCAAGTCTGGATGTCAGATTCGACAGGACGCTTTTGGAGCTTGTGCCGCGCGAGAAGTGGGGTGAATACCGCAAGCGGGTGCGCTTCTATCTTCATTTTTGCGGTAGATATGGACACGATGCGGCCAATGTCGGCAGTGTTCCTCTTTTTCTGGATAAGCTTAAGTCGAAGGGTCAGACTGAGGAGCAGAGGGGTTGCGCCAAGAGAGCGGTGGAGCTTTACCGGACATTATTGGCGGGGGCTCCCCCCCCGCAGAAGAATGGTGCGTCAGTGCTTTCCAAATTGAGGGAATCGTCGGGAGGATATAAAAAAGTTCAGTCTTTCTCAGTGGCACCCCCTCAAGTAGCTTGCGATCTCCGAGCGCAATCGGCATCTCCTGTTTCATGCGCCCGGAGGTCGCATACTACTCCAGTTTCATCTGGAGAAAACTCCGAGATGCAACCCGGGGAAGCATACCCCTCTGGAGGTTCAAAGGAGGACGCGAACGCTGGCTGGCGAGATGTCGAAACGGGATTGAAGAACGAGATAATGCTCCGTCATTACTCGCCAAAGACCTTTAAGACTTATGCTGCATGGGCAAGAGCGTTCAGGGGTTTTTTGGTCAACAAGGATCCAAGCCTAGTCTCTGGTTCTGATGTGAAGGCTTTTTTGACGGAGATGGCAGTTAAAAAGGGTTTTTCGGCATCAGCCCAGAACCAGGCGTTCAATGCGTTGTTGTTTCTGTTCAGGCATGTTCTCAAGAGGGAGCTTGGTGATCTTTCCGACACTCCGCGTGCGAAGCGCAGCAAATATGTCCCGACGGTGCTTTCCAAAGAGGAAGTGCAAGCACTTTTTGCAGAAATGAGAGAACCCTACCGGCTTGTGGCTGAATTGATGTATGGCTGTGGACTAAGGCTGTCGGAGGCGGCAACCTTGCGACTACAAAACTTCAACTTCGACACGGGGATGTTGAGCGTGCAGATTGGGAAGGGGGGCAAGTCTCGGTTGATTCCTCTGCCGAAGAAGATCCTCCCTCGGATTAGAAATCAGTTCAACGTAGTGTCAAGGCTTCACGAGAAAGATTTGGCCTACGGGTATATTGGAGCCTTCATGCCGGGGCTTTTTGAGAGGAAGGCGAAGAATTCCGGCAAGGAGCTTGTCTGGCAGTGGTTTTTCCCGGCGCAAAATCTGACCTTTGTGGAAAAGGAGAATGGCTACAGGCGCTATCATGTGTATGAAGGCAAGATTCAGGAAGCGGTGAAGATTGCTTCACGAAGGGCGAAAATACCCAAGCGGGTGTCTCCGCATACCTTTCGACACAGCTTCGCGACGCATCTTCTTCAGGCGAATTATGATATCCGCCAGATACAGCAGATGCTCGGTCACAGCGATGTGCGCACGACGATGATATACACGCATTGCATAGTTAGCGATGTTAAGCCGCTGAAGAGTCCGATGGATTTGTGATGAGAGGGGTAAATATTCAGTGAAAGGACGTAATCCACATGAGGTAATTGCAAAATTGCCATCGGAACGCCGGCCTTATGGCCTGCACTAGAGCCAGCCATGGGGCTGGCGATCCTTTCAGAGTGGCAATTTTGTAATCATCTCCACATAACATTTATGCGGTTAGGAGCCGTAAAGAAATAACTTAGACATTTGCTGGCTGGAATTTTGGATTGAT
>CAZGJP010000218.1:0-4929 GCA_964526605.1 uncultured Lentisphaera sp. | reverse complement strand
AATTTTAAACCCCAAATGGGTTTAAAAAAAACAAAAATGGGTAAGGGTATTTCCTGTGTGGGCGACGGCGGGAAGTTCCACTACAAGAGGACCAGATGCGGGCACGATCTCGACAGGCTTGTCGAGAATGTCCTGAGGCATTCGGGGAAGCCGCATGAGATACTGGATTTCTTCCTTCCGGGCAGCGACGAAAGACAGTTCTCCTCGCCGGGCTTCAATCTTCCCTTCGGATCGTTGATGAGATCCGTTTACGGGAGCTTCCATGAATATCACAGCTCTCTGGACGATCTGTCGTTCGTATCTCCGGAGGCGCTTGGAGAGAGCTTCGGCGTCTACGCCGCAGTGGTCGAGGCGTTGGAGGGAAATCGCCGCTACGTGAACCTCAAGCCCCATTGCGAGCCTTTCCTCTCGAAATACGGTCTTTACGACACGCTTGGGGGCAGGAAGCATGGCGGTGCCGGTTTCCAGGAGATTTTCTACGTGCTTAATTTTTCGGACGGGAGCCATTCTCTTGTCGACATAGCGGACAAGATGGGGCGTCCTGTTTCGGCCGTGATAGAGGCTGCCTCCCTGTTGTCTGAAAGAGGTTTGCTGAGGGAAGCGGGATTGAACAAAAAGGGGAGGAGGCGATGAGTAAGCTAAAGGGGCGGGGAAGCGCGGTTCAAGTTCTGGAATGCACGCTTAGGGATGGGAGCTACGTGAACAACTTCCAATTTTCTTCCGGGGACACGGAGCTGATATGCCGTGAGCTTGATGCCGTTGGGGCCAGATACGTGGAGGTGGGCCACGGGCTTGGGCTTGGCGCGTACAGGCGCGGTGGGGAATATGCGGCGGCGGCTACGGACGAGGAGTATCTCCTCGCCGCGTCGAAATCGCTGAAGAAGGCCAAGTTCGGGATGTTCTGCATACCTGGAATAGCGCAGATGGCGGATGTGGACATGGCGCATGCCCAGGGCATGGACTTCATACGCATTGGGACCAATGTCAACGAGGTCGAGAAGAGCGCGCCGTTTGTGGAAAGGGCGAAGAATCATGGGATGATGGTTTTCGCGAACTACATGAAATCGTATGCTCTTCCTCCAAAGGAGCTTGCTGTGAAGGCGGAGCTTTCGAAGGAATATGGAGTTGACTACATTTACATAGTCGATTCCGCTGGCGGCATGCTTCCTTCCGAGCTGAGGAGCTACATACTGGCCTTGAAGGACAATGTTGACATAGGCATCGGCTACCACGGGCACAACAATCTGGGGCTTGCGGTCGCGAACTCCCTTCTCGCCGTCGAGCTCGGCGTGGAGTTCGTGGACACTTCGCTCCAAGGTCTTGGCAGGGGGGGCGGCAACGCGCCCACCGAGCAGATGGTCCTCGTGCTTGAAAAGGCGGGCTACAGGACAGGTTTCGACCTCTTCAAGGTTCTGGATGCCGGATTCGACATAGTGCTGCCCCTTCTTGCCCAGACTGGATACAATCCGATTGACCTGATTTCCGGCTACGCCCTCTTCCATTCGAGCTACATCCCGGTCATAAGGAGGTATTCGAGCAAGTATTCCGTGGATCCGAAGGCGTTGATCGTCGAGCTATGCAAGGTCGACCAGATAAATGCTCCGCCGGAGCTTGTCGAGAAGCTCGCACGGAAACTGAAGGACAAGGGAAGGGACAAGATGCTCAGCAAGTATCATCTCGAGAGGTATTTTGTGAACGAGCAGGGGCAATGAAGAATGGAGGGGGATGCACGCATGGATAGCGCTGGGCCATTGGTTCCCGTCGGGGATGTCTTCCGGGACAGATGGGACGATTCGTTCATCATTTCCGCGGCCGACTGCAGGGGCTATTCCTACGGGGAATTCTGCCATATGGTCAAAGCGGCCGCGTCCTTCCTCGGGGACGAAGGGATTGGAAGGGGCGACAAGCTATGCGTGGCAATGGAGAATTCGGTGAGTCTGGCCGCCATTTATTTCGCGTCGCTGGCCTTGGGGCTCAATGTCATTCCGGTTGATCCCAGGAAGGGAAGGCGCGAGATGGAGGACATATTGTCCCGGACCATGCACAGGTTCGCGATCTGCTCCCAGCCTGATCTGCCCCATACGGAAAGGGCCATATGCGCGGCGGAATTCGCCAGGATGTTGTCAGGCTGCGGCTGCGGGACGAGGGATGATGCCGGGATTTTCGACAAGGTTGACGGGGGGGCGCTTTTCCTCACGTCTTTCACGTCCGGTTCGACTGGTTTGCCCAAGGGGGTGATGCATTCCTTTGACAATCTGGCAGGTAGCGCCATGGCGTTTGCGAGGCTTTTCGGATTTGGCCCGTCGAACGTGTTCTACCACAACTTCCCGATGTCCTACATGGCCGGGATACTGAATCTGCTGATAATGCCCTTCATATGTGGAAGCAGTATTGTGGTGGGGGAGCGTTTTTCCGTCTCCGGCGTGTCCGGATTCTGGACATATCCCATTAGATTCGGGGTGAACACGTTCTGGCTCAATCCGACCATGCTGTCCTTGCTCATGAGGCTTGACAGGGGGGGAGACGGAATAGGGCATTGCCGTGGGAACAAGATAACCGCCTGTGTCGGCACCGCGCCGCTGGATTATTCCCTGAAGAACGCCTTCGAGGGGAAATACGGGATTGTCCTTCACGAGAGCTACGGACTGTCCGAGACTCTGTTTGTCTCCAGCAACGGCCCTGGGGTTCCATATGAGAAGGGCAGCGTGGGAGCGGTGCTGGACGGAGTCAAGATAGGCTTCGGCCCCGATTCGGAGATAAAGATAGACGCTCCATGGAATTTCCTCGGCTATTCGAACATGGATTCAAGTTCCTTCTCCGACAACGGGTGCTTTCTTTCGGGAGACCTTGGCGAACTTGACGGGAGAGGCTTGCTGTTCATACGGGGCAGGAAGAAGGATTTGATAATCAAGGGAGGCCTTAACATAAGCCCGAGGCGCATAGAGGAGTTCGTCGGGGAGCTAGGTTTCTTCGGCGAAGCCGTCGTGCTTGGGTTGAAGGACGAGATACTTGGAGAGAAGATAGCCTGCTTCTTCTCTCCTTCCGACAAATACCAGGGTCTCAAGACGCAGAAGGAGATAAACAACGCCATCGTCCGGGAGCTTGGAAGGGATTCGGCGATAGACCAGTTCGTCGCGCTCGAGCATCTGCCAAAGAATGTCAACGGCAAGACGGACAAGATGAGGCTGAGGGAGGAATATTCGGCCTCATGATATTTCAAATAGATCATCTGGGATTGTCGTGTCTTGACTTCGGGGCGGGGCGGAAAACGCTGGAGGGGCTTGGTTTTTCCATGAAGTTCCGCGAGGATGGGAAGAGGAATCCGGGGGTGAAGAGGGATATGATGAGGGATTTTCCGGAGAGGCATGGCCTTGCCTATTTTACCAAGGCCGGTTCCATAAGCGTAGAGCTTCTCGACCATGGGAGGGAATTTCCCAACCGGCAGTTCATTGTTCCAGTGTTTGATGATGGCGACTCCTCCTCCCATGGAGACATCGGGGGTGGGGAGTTTTTTTCAAAGGAGCTCAACGCAGATATATTCTCGAAGAGGCCCGGGATCGGCGACCGTTCGAGAATCACGGGGTTCATTGTGAAGGCCTTCAGTTTCGACGAGTCCGCCAGATTCTGGCAGGCGCTTGGATTCAAGCGAAATCTGGATGCCAGCCTCGGTGCGGAGTTCAGCTTCTCGAGCCCGGTTTGCAGGGAGCCGTTCTCGATGTATCTTAGGCGCTCCGACGCGGAATCGCGGCATTTCCTGGACGATGCCGGGTTCAACTGCGTGGCTCTTACGAGCAGCTCGGCCGACAAGGAGAGGGAGAGTCTGTCTGGAAATGGCTTCGCCACGACGGGGATGGAGGAGCTTGATGTGAACGGCAGACGCTTGAGGATATTCTTCGCGAGGGGCCCTTCCGGCGAGCTTGTGGAAATAATCGGCATATAGGAGAACTCACCATGGATTCAGGCGGACCATGCGGAAGATATGATGCGGGCGAAGGATGGAACAGCCTCTTTCTGAAGGCCGGCCTCAGCTTTCCGAGTGAATATGTGATCCGGATACTGAAGGGCAAATATCCGAGGCTTGATCTGGACAAATCCGCATTTCCAGGGGCCAAGTTCTGCGACATGGGTTGCGGCGACGGGAGGAATCTGCTCCTGGCCAAGACGTGCGGGTTCAAGGCATACGGCGTCGAAATAACGGACGAGATCGTGCGGAAGGCGTCTGAAAATCTGCGCGGCGCCGGCATTGGTGATCTAGATATCAGAACCGGGACGAACGACAATATTCCGTTTGAGGACGCATTCTTCGACTACATGCTGTCGTGGAACTCCTGCTACTACATGGGGGACCGGCGCGACTTCTCCAAATACGTCTCGGAGTTCGGAAGGGTCCTTAAAAAGGATGGCGCTCTTATCCTTTCCATCCCGAAGAAAAGCTGTTTCATATTCAACGGCAGCGAGGAGTGCGCGCGTGGCTACAGAACTATCAGGAACGATCCATACGGGATCAGGAACGGGGAGGTGTTGAGGTGTTTCGACGGAGAGGCGGAGATAGAGGAGGAATTCTCTCCGTTCTTCAAGGACTTCGTGTTCGCCTCGATACACGACGACTGCTTCGGATACGAATATCACTGGCACATATCGGTATGCAGAAGGAAATGAAAGCCGCTGGCCCCAGAAACCAATTTCGGATCATTGATCTGAGCTATCCCGTCTCCGAGGGGATGCTGCGCTTCCAGGCGCCATGGCATCCCGAGGTCAAGCTGGAGGCAATGGGGAGCATCGGGACCGTCGGTAGAAACACCACGCGCATAAGCTTGGGCAGCCATACCGGCACGCACATGGACGCGCACAGGCATTTCATCGGGTATGGAGCCGGAATAGACTCTCTCCCTCTTTCCCTGCTCGTCTGGGAGGTCTCCAAAGTGGACT
>CAZGJP010000217.1:0-4967 GCA_964526605.1 uncultured Lentisphaera sp. | reverse complement strand
GCTTCTTGGCTCCGGAAAGGATATAACAATATCAAACTGCGTGTTCGAACACGTGCATCAGCCAATCTATTTCCGCGCATCAGGAAGGACAGATGTGATTGACAATGTGACGATCTGCGACAACAGTTTTCTGTACACCGACAATGGTGCGGTCAACATTTCAGAGGGGGGAGGATGGGCGGAAGTGGATCCGGACATAGGCAGAGTATATGCCGTAAAAATCCTTAGGAACTATTTCTTCAACACTGGCATCCGTCCAAACCGTTACGCCCAAGGCCATAATCTTGTTGTCACCTGTCCGGAGACGCTTGAAGTAGCAGGCAACATAATAAATCGCGCCTACGGCTCAGGCATCCATATTTTCGGAGGGAAGAACAACTGCAATACGGGGCACCGTCCCTTCACAAGGATACTCATCCATAGCAACAATGTCACCGACACGCTACTGAATACGAACGACTGGGGAGGGATTGAGACTTGGCAGGGTGGTCCTATATATGTGTTTAACAACATATCCGGTAATCCGGGCGGCTACTGGAACTGGAATTACATGATGAATCCAGGGCAGCCCAATGTGGCCCGTTTCGGCCACGCATATTACCTCGATGGCGGGTTCAAGAACTACTTATTCAACAATATTGCGTGGGGGAAATCAAAGGATCCGTTCAGCAGGCTCGGTAACACTTCGGCGATCCAGGAGATACACAGCTACCAGAATATGTTTTTCAATAATACAATCTATAATTTCGTCGTGGGTTCGAGACGTCAGGCTCCGCAGGCCGGAAGAGACAAATTTCTTGGAAACATCTGGCAGGGGATAGGGGAAATGGTCTTCAGGCATACCGACCCTGCAAAGTCGCTTGCAGAAGGCAATGCTGTGGACGCTGGCCCGAAAAAGGAGCATTTTGCATTGGAGACGAACGCATATGCCAATAATGTATTTGCTGATGTCGCAAAGATGGGCGTTTTCGAGCCATCAGGACGTTGGCTTGACAGCTTCGATGATTTCAAAAAAGCTCTTTCCCACAATAAATCGCTCTGTTCCGAACTCGGAAAGGTTAGCGCAAATAAACTCCTCGTAGATCCCGAAAAGAAAGATTTTCGTCCGTTTCCTGATTCGGAGGCGAAAGGCTTAGGCGTCAAGGCGTTCGTCCCATGGTCTCTTTCTGGTGTAGTTGCCGAATGGAACTTTTATCCGTCAGGCGATAGGCCTGATGACATAATCGACGAGCATTGGTACATGACGGAATATTTCACCTATTGCCAGAGCTACCACGAGATGCCTATGTATCCGCTCAAGGGGGTGAATCTGAGCATTGCCAATTACGAGCAGGGGCCGCTTGAGAATTGGACGAAGGGGGCACTTGTTCTGAACGGACGGGATCAGTATGCCATGTTGGAGAATGACAAAATGAACAAGCCCTTCGAATACACTGTCCTTTGGAAGAGGGAAAATAACAGGAGGGAGACGCGCAATGCCTCAGGCGCCATGATTAAGAATCCGCAAATCCACCATTCGAACTTTCTGTTGGAGATCTATTTCAAGACTTCACCGGAGCAGAGATATTCCATTCTCGTCGAAAAGATGGAGGATGCAGGATATTCCCTAGCGTTGAACGACGATGGGGTTCTGTCGTTTGATCTGAAAGGCGTGGATTCAGGATCCTTCATGCTTGCCTCCACTGCAAAGGTGAACGATGGGGATTGGCATCACGTGGTCGCGGAATCCGATCGCAAGCTTGGAAGATTGAACATATATGTAGATGGGAAATTGAACGCTTCCGGTGTCGGTCCGGATGAGAATGTCTCGTTGGAGAATTCAGGAGACCTCTTTGTCGGAGGATCCCCTTACGGAAGATGCCTGAAAGGTTCGCTTGAGTTCCTAAGGATATCGCAGGGGACGCTTGCAGATGCCAAAACCACCATAGAGGAGCTATATACGTGGGAATTTAATGGTCCGTTCCTGAAAGACTTCTCTGGGAAGGTTATGCAAGAAGATAGATACGCTGGAGCGATTGATAGATAATGATATGAAACGGGAGGCCATTTGCATGAACATCATTAAGCTTCGCCCACATCATGTCCTCGATATCATTTCTGACTATGGCCATGGTCAACAGTTTAAACAGCATGAATATGGGCACGCTCTGCATGTTGTGGCAGACTCAATTATAGCCGACCTAGATCAAAATGTTGAATTTATCATAGGGGCAGATGAGATTTGCAAGCCCTGCAAACATCTGCTCCACGATGGAGAATGCGATGATGTGTTACACCAAGTCTATCCGCCCAAGCAAAAGCAAAAGTATAATGATGAGCTGGATGAAAAACTGTTTAATTATCTGGGTATTCCGAAGAACAGCATCATGACGATTCGAAAATATCTAGAGATTGTTGATGAGTTGTTGCCCGGAATAGAGATGGTTTGTGCACACCCGGGGGAGAATCTGGATTTACGGCTAAAGGGACTTGAAAGAGGATTAATCAGGCTTGGAGTTCGAGAGGGAAATTAATCTCTGTTAGCGCCTACCTCCAACCTTAGGACGTATTGATGCCTGAAAATCTCGTCCCCCCACCTACAAAGGCGTGGGAGTTTGCCCGAAATGCCTCGAAGCTTGTCGTCGAAGATAGGGGGTAAATGAGATGGATTTATTGTTAACGGGCATGACAGAACACGGGCGGTCGGCCTTTCTAAAAGCATATATTGCTTCTTGTTCCAAGATTAAAACAGAACTGGTATTATGAGGACAATAGAGTTGGTTCAGAAATGGATGCTTTCATTCAGGCATCCACAGACAGGAAAACAGTGCGAGATAGACGCATCTGTGCCTGGGAATGTGGCGATGGATCTTGCTCGTGAGGGAATAATTCCTGATCCGTATTTCGGCAGCAATTCATTGCTTACGTACAGATGGGAACGCACTGATTTCACAATTTCAACTTCTTTTCATGCTCCCGAGATAGGAAAGAATGAGAAACTTGAACTTGTCTTTGAGGGAATAGATACCGTTGCCACCATCAAGCTTGATGGTAAGGAGGTCGCGTTCGTAGAGAACATGTTCATTCCGCATGTCATCGACATCACCGATGCTGTCAAGAATAGAAGGAAGACACATGAACTTTCAGTTGATATCCTCAATGTCATGGATTATTCTGCCGAACGTGTAAAAAAATGGGGCATGAGTGCGTTCGAGTTTTGCCATATGCCCGTGTATGAGGCCATTTACGTCCGCAAGGCCCAGCACATGTTCGGATGGGACATCGCCCCCCGCATTCTCTTCGGTGGAATATGGCGTATTGTGTTCCTACGAGTCCGTGCCGCTTCCGAGATTATTCCCGAAGACTTCTATTTCGCCGCTACAGAGATCAATGTTGAAAAGAAAACAGCAAAGGTGGAGATCGGCTGGGGGGTCTCCTTTGATCCTGATTTGGACTGGAACGAATACTCGCTTGTTGTCAAAGGAGCATGCAAGAATGGTAGCTTTGAAAAGGAAATGTCCCTGAGGTTTACGCATGGCAAGACCGTAATTGAAATCGAAAATGCAAAACTCTGGTGGCCCTTGGGTTATGGCGAGCCAAACCTATATGACATTTCACTTATTCTCCATTACCAGGGCGAAATCGTAGATATTTACAAGACCCGTGTTGGGCTCAGGACGGTAAAACTGGACATGAATTCGGACCTGAACGATGAAAGGAACAACCGTTTTGCCTTTTACGTCAATGGCTTCCTCATATATGCCCGGGGGAGCAACTGGACACCGGTCGATGCCCTGCATTCCTGCGATTGGAAGAGAATCCCGCGCATCCTGAAGATGTGGAAGGATACGAACTGCAACATCATCCGCGTCTGGGGAGGCGGGGTATATGAGGATCACAAATTCTTTGATATCTGTGATGAATACGGACTTCTTGTCTGGCAGGATTTTATGTTCGGATGTTCCATGTATCCGCAGAACGACGAATTCCTCGCCCAGGTCAGGCACGAGGCTGAGATCATCGTCAGGAAACTGCGCAACCATCCGTCGCTTGCGCTCTGGGCAGGAGACAACGAGATTGACACCACATTTGAATGGAGGGCTGTCGGCTCCGCTCTTCCCTCACAGAACAAGATATCCCGGATTGTCCTGAAGGAGGTGGTTGCCTGTCATGATCCGTTCCGTCCATATCTGCCGAGCTCGCCATATATGCCCGATGAATTTATTATTTCCAAATCAAGCGCCACTCCCGAACAGCATCTCTGGGGCTCGCGCGGCTATTTCAAGGCCGACTTCTATGCGAAGAACACTGCGAAGTTCGCAAGCGAGATCGGCTATCACGGGATGCCTGCAAAGAAGAGCATGATGAAATACCTCTCAAAGGACAAGGTCTGGGGCTCATACAATAACGACGAATGGATCGTTCACGCATCGGGATTTACAGGCAAGGTTGACGGTCCATCGGGGCGGAGGAACTTTTTGATGTCAAATCAGGTTAAGCACCTTTTTGGAGATTCAGTGGATGTGGACAACATCGATGACTTCATTCTTGCATCACAGATCACACAGGCTGAGGCATTGAAGTTTTTTGTCGAAATGTTTCGTGCAGGCAAACCTAGCCGTACGGGAATAATCTGGTGGAACATGATCGACTGCTGGCCGCAGTTCTCCGACGCAATCGTTGACTACTATTTCGAAAAGAAGCTAGCGTATTCATATCTCATGAGGGCGCAGATGCCATTCGCTCTTATGATCTCCGAGAGGAAGGATGAGGCTCTTGAAATAGTTGCCATCAACGATACGTTGGAAGCGCACAAGGGACGTTGGTCCCTCTCCGATCTCTCTTCCCGGGAAGTGATCAACGCCGGAAATTATACGCTTGCACCAAATGAAAAATCAGTTCTCGGGGAGATGTCCCGAAGCAACGAGATGCGATTTCTTCTCATTGAGTGGGAATGCAATGGACGGGTCTCTTGGAACCATTATGTC
>CAZGJP010000216.1:0-4991 GCA_964526605.1 uncultured Lentisphaera sp. | reverse complement strand
AACACTTGGACTATCAACATAAACACCCCACCACCCGTTCTCTGCGTGGTAAAAAAAGGATTTAGAAACGTGCCACGAAATCTCGTCTTCTGCTGGGCATACCAGAGTCCCGGGAATGCAGCTCCGGAGACATTCTACATCGAGGACGCGCATGAATCCGCCGAACTCGCCGAGCGGACCGCAGGGGAGATAATGGAGCCGTCGGTGATCAATCCGACATCCACCGGAGGACGCCTGACCGGTGGATTAATCAAATTGGCCGGGCTTATGGTCGTTGTGCTCCTTGCAAGCATGGTGGCCCTGAAACATCCCTATTTCCTCAAGAGAATCCTCCTCATGGTTCCTACCCTGCTGGTAGTTTCGATCCTGGTTTTCATCATAATCCAACTGCCACCAAGCGATTTCCTGACCAGCAAGATAATGGAGCTCCAGGAATCGGGAGATGATTCAAACATGAACCAGATCAAGCAGCTTAGGGAGATGTTTCTTCTCGACAAACCGATCTACATGCAGTATTTCCAATGGATCGGGCTCAAATGGTTCCTAACTTTCAAGGCCAGCGACGAAGGGCTACTGCAGGGGAATCTGGGACGCTCAATGGAGGGAGGCAGGCATGTCAACGACATCGTAGGAGACAGGATAATGCTGACCGTTCTGATCTCGCTATGCACAATACTATTCAGCTGGTTGGTCTCTATTCCCATTGGGATATATTCGGCGGTCCGACAATATTCGGCCACAGATTACGTTCTTTCCCTGCTGGGGTTCATCGGCATGTGCATTCCGGCCTTCCTTCTCGCTCTTATACTCCGCTACGCAAGCTACACCTTCTTCGGCGAGCCATTTGCCGGGCTCTTCTCTCCTGAATACGGGTCACAGCCCTTCTGGAACTGGGACAAGTTCATTGATCTGCTCAAGCACATATGGGTTCCCATACTTGTCCTCGGAATCGGAAGCACGGCAGGCGGGATAAGATTCATGAGAGCCAATCTCCTCGACGAGCTGAAGAAGCCATATGTGATTACGGCCCGAGCCAAGGGGCTTGGACCATTGAAGTTGTTGCTGAAGTATCCGGTCAGGATCGCATTGAATCCCTTCATTTCCGGAATCGGAGATGTCTTCCCGGCCCTTGTCTCAGGCGGGGCAATCGTGGCAATGGTCCTCAGCCTTCCGACGGTCGGACCGTTGATGCTGTCGGCAATAATGGTCGAGGACATGTATCTGGCCGGCTCGATGCTCATGGTGCTCTCTCTCCTGACCGTAGTAGGGACCATGGTGAGCGATATTCTCCTCTTGTATCTTGACCCCAGGATCAGATTCGAACGGAAGGGGGGATGACTCATGGCTCTTGAAAAAACAAATGGCGACAAGTTGGCTTTCCTCTCACAGAGGCAGCTTATATGGATGCGCTTCAACAAGCACAAGCTCGCAGTCGCTGGCATGTACTCGCTTGCCATCATATACACGCTTGCTCTATTTGCGGAATTCTTCGCTCCGTACACTTCCGGATGGAAGGATCTTGGAAATATCTACACACCTCCGCAGACGCCGAGATTGAGCATCCAGAATGGCATCCATATCCATGGAATAAGACGGCAGATCGATCCCATCACTTTCAAGAGCACATACGTGGAGGACAGGTCCGTCTTGGTACCGCTCGCGTTCTTCGTGAAAGGTCCGGAATACAAGCTCTGGGGGATCTTACCTGCCAACAGGCATTTCTTCGGCGTGGACATGGACAAATTCACAAGAATGAATCCGGTCGCGGACATCAAGCCAGCGTTCTACCTTCTTGGCGCTGACAAATATGGCAGAGATATATTCAGCAGAATAGTCTACGGAGCCAGAGTTTCGCTATTCCTGGGGCTTTTTTCCATCATGATCACGTTCGTGCTCGGGATTGCAATCGGTGGAGTTTCTGGATACATAGGGGGCGGACTTGACATCTTCATACAACGAACCATAGAGATACTCAACTGCATCCCACGGCTTCCCCTGTGGATCGCCATGTCGGCAGCTGTCCCTCCGGAATGGTCCGCACTGCGGGTGTATTTCGCCATAACCGTCCTGCTCAGCCTATTGCACTGGACAGGTCTGGCCAGAGTCGTCAGAGGAAAAATGCTTTCCCTGCGCGAAGAGGACTATACTGTGGCGGCAATGCTGCTTGGCGCTAGCCATTTCAGGATAATCTTCAGGCATCTCGTCCCCGGGTTTGCAAGCCACATAATAGTCTCCATAACAATGAGCATTCCCACGATGATACTGGGGGAGACATCACTTAGCTTCCTTGGGCTTGGCCTAAGGCCCCCGGTCGTGAGCTGGGGGGTGATGCTACAGGATTGCATGAACATGCAGACGGTCGTCCATTACCCGTGGATAATGATGCCCATGTTCTTCCTCATACTTTTGGTTCTCAGCTTCAATTTCATGGGAGACGGCCTCAGGGACGCGGCCGACCCCTATTCATCAAGATAGGAGATCAATGCCTGAAGCATCACAGAACGTGCTGGAGATACGGGATCTCGTCGTGCGCTTCGACACGGATTATGGCAGCGTATGCGCCGTCGGCGGAGTGAACTTGGACATCCCGCGCGGAAAGGTTGTTGCCCTCGTAGGCGAGAGCGGATGCGGCAAGAGCGTAACTGCATATTCGATATTGAGGCTAATCCAGAAGCCAGGAAGGATTTCAGGGGGGAGAATAATATTCCACCCTGCCACCGGAGGAGCGTTCGACGTGGTCGAAATTCCAGAGAAATCCCCACTTCTGTTCAGAATGAGGGGGGAACTTGGGAGCATGATCTTCCAAGAACCAATGACGGCATTTAGCCCGGTGCATACTGTTGGAAACCAGATATGCGAGGCTATAATGCTTCATAAAAGAGTTGACTCCCGATCCGCCAGAAAAACCGCTGTGGAGATGCTGGCCAAGGTCGGAATGCCCGGCGCCGACAAGAAAATAGACCTCTATCCGTTCGAGATGAGTGGGGGGATGAGGCAGAGGGCGATGATAGCAATGGCCATGATATGCAAGCCTGAGTTGCTGATCGCCGACGAACCCACCACGGCATTGGACGTTACGATACAAGCGCAGATTCTTCAACTCATCAGGGATCTCCAGAAAGACACCGGGACATCGGTCCTCCTGATAACCCACGACCTGGGCGTGGTCGCCCAGATGGCCGACGAAGTGGCGGTGATGTATCTGGGCAGGATCGTCGAACAGGCCAATGTCATGTCCATAATGAAAAGACCTCTTCATCCTTATACGAAGGGGCTTCTCGATTCTCTCCCAAGCTTGAGGCGGAGAGGAGAAGAGCTCCCCTACATAAAAGGAACTGTGCCTTCATTAAGCGACATCCCGCCGGGTTGCCCTTTCCATCCACGCTGTCCACATGCTCTTCACGGAACATGCGACGTGGGAGGGCCGCCTGCTCTCCATGAAGCGTGCCCAGACCACGGGGTTGCATGCCTAAGGGTTGGAGAAATCGATCATGCAGGAAACATATCCGTCTTGGACAACCACGCGGGGAGGAGTTGAACGACATGAGATCAAATGATGGCAGGCGTGATCGGAGCAAAGACGACATGTTCTCTCTTGCAGTGGACAAGACTCATAGAGGACAGTTCGATGGAGACCATTTCCCGATCCTGCGCGTCAACCGGCTTTGCAAGCATTTTCCAATCTGTAACAAGGGTTTCTTCAGTAGACAGACAGGAGCGGTCAAGGCTGTCGACCAAGTCAGCTTCGACCTCATGCGTGGGGAGACGCTTGGAATTGTCGGAGAGAGCGGATCTGGTAAGACTACGATTGGACGTTGCCTCCTCAGGGCGATCGCCCCCACGTCCGGAGAGATATTTTTCGATTGCTACAGCTCGTTGGTCGATCTCTGCAAGCTACCCGCGCACAGGCTTAAGCCCCTCAGGACGAAAATGCAGATGATATTCCAGGATCCGTTCTCCTCTTTGAATCCAAGGATGACAGTCCGGGATATCGTCGCCGAACCGCTTGTGATCCACAGGATGGCAAAAGGCGCGGAACTGGAGGACAGGGTTGACATGATGCTGAAGAAGGTTGGGCTAAAGCCCGAATACAAGAGAAGATATCCACATGCATTCAGCGGTGGACAGAGGCAACGCGTGGGGATAGCGCGCGCCTTGATCATGGAGCCATCTCTGGTCGTGGCCGACGAACCGGTATCCGCCTTGGACGTATCGGTCCAAGCCCAAGTGATAAATCTTCTTGAATTTCTCCAAGATGATCTCGGGTTGACATACATATTCATCTCCCACGATCTCGGCGTAGTCAAGCACATATGCGACAGAGTTGCTGTGATGTATGCCGGAAGAATCGTGGAAATCGGACCAACGGAGGCCATATTCGGGAATCCCAAGCATCCATATACGAAGTCGCTTCTGGAAGCCATCCTTCCACCAGACCCCGGAAAAAGAAAGGTGTTCAGCCTCTCGGGGGAAACTGCTGATCCGGGCAACCTGCCTCCTGGTTGTAGTTTCAGTACGCGTTGCCCTTGTTGCAGACAGGAATGCAGGATGGCCGTCCCGGAACTCCGAGAAACAGGAAAAGAACACATGGTTTCCTGTCTACTAGTTTAAACCAACGTCTTTTGAAATGCATACAGTATAATCCTTTCGCGCAATTGCCTTTGAACGACATATCGTATATACTCAGTCGGAAGATGCCCAAAACAAGGAGAACACAATGAAACTCGCCAGAAATATGATACCTGTATTCCTTTTGTGCATGGCCTTCCTCGGCATGGCAAATGCTCCATCCCAAGCTGACGAAAAGCTTGCCTGTCCGACGGCTGACGAAATAGGAAAAGTCGTTGATTTCGTCAGATTCCACGCAGGCCACTGGTCGCAGGCATCGGGAGATCCGAATCCGGATGTCCTCGACGATGTCCGGGATGTTGATGACGATTTCGGGAAGCATGCCGGAGCAGTGACTGGGCACAAGACCCTGGGTGATGATA
>CAZGJP010000215.1:0-4992 GCA_964526605.1 uncultured Lentisphaera sp. | reverse complement strand
CGAAATAGATTTTCTTCCTTTCCTGCAGCAGGAGTATTTTCTCCTCCACGCTGTTCTTCACGATGAGCTTCTGTATGGTGACAGGCTTTGTCTGGCCTATCCTGTGCGCCCTGTCGGCCGCCTGCCTCTCGACGGCTGGATTCCACCATGGATCGTAGATTATCACCCTTTCCGCCGAGTTGAGGTTCAGGCCGAATCCGCCCGCCTTGATGCTGAGCAGGAAGACCCCGCAGCGGCTGTCGGAGTTGAATCTCCCGACCCTGTCCATCCTGTTGGTCGTCGAGCCGTCGAGGTATTCGAAGTCGGCGCCCCTCGAGACCATCCACTCGGAGATGATCTTAAGCAGGGATGGGAACTGGCTGAAGACGAGGGTCTTCTGTCCGCTGTCACCGGCCTCGAGTATGAGCTCCTTTAGCAGTTCCGTCTTTGCCGATGGCAGATCCTTCGTGCCAAATTCGTCCGGCAGGAGGGATGGGTGGCAGCAGAACTGCCGTAGTCTAAGCAGAAGCGTCAGGAGTTCGAATTTGGTTCCAGGCTTGGCGCCGCCGCCGCGCAGTTCGCCCAATCTCTCCCTGGACTTCCGTAGCATTCCCGAATATGCGGCCCCCTGCAGATCGTCCATTTCGCAGTAGAGCATCTGTTCGGTCTTGGGGGGAAGCTGGGGGAGGACCTGGGCCTTCCGCCTCCTCAGCATAAGTGGCGATATCCGCAGGGAGAAACGTCTCAGCGCCTCCTCCACGTTTCCGTTCTGGAACTGCTTCTTAAATGAATTGTGGGTTCCCAGTATCCCGGGATGGAGAAAGTCCACAATGGACCAGAGCTCGATCGGTGCATTCTCCACGGGGGTTCCGGTCAGGACCAGCTTGTGCGCGGCGGCGATCTTCTTGCAGGATCTCGCGTTGCCGGTCTCAGGATTTTTTATGTGCTGTGCTTCGTCGAGCACGAGAAGGCCGTATCCCATGGGCATGTGCCGCTCCAGATCCCTCTTGAACGTGGAGTATGAACTTATGACCACGTCCACGCGTTCCGCCTCTTCCCATTTCCCCTCCCTTCCCGCGCCGTGCAGAAGCAGAGTCTTCAGGCCCGGCGCGAATTTCGCAAGCTCCATCTGCCAGTTCTCCGTGAGACTGCTCGGGCATAGGACCAGAGCCTTGAAATTCCTCCCGTTCCTTCCCTCCTTCAAGAGCAGGGTGGCGCATATCGCCTGCACCGTCTTGCCAAGCCCCATCTCGTCTGCGAGAAGGCAGTTCAAGCCGTTTTCGAATCTCGACATCATCCATGCGAGCCCGTCCTTCTGGTATTGGCGCAGAGAGGCGGAAAATCCATCAGGGATCTCGACCGGGACGCCGGACCTGGAGAGAATTCCGCTGAATTCAGATATCTCCCTCAGCTTCGCACCGTCCAAGCCGTCCGATAGGGAGTCCCACGCGAGAGCTTGCGCCTTTGACAGCCTCATGGAGTCGCCGGACGAAGTCTTCAGCATGTCCTTTGCAGCCAGCAAGAAGCGGGAAAGGGAGGAGGGGAGTTCGACCAGTCTGCCGCCAGCAAGCTCGACGAAGGGCGAATTCCCCTCGCAGGACTTGAGGACTTCATCCATTGGCAGCGTGTCGTCGCCGGACCTTATCCGGCAGCTTATCGTGAATGATTCCGTGTCCGAAGAGAGCAGCCGCGTCTCGATGCGCGCCTCCGCCGCGCCGGATCTGGGGAAATTTGCGGAGCCGCCTCCGTCCATGTATATCTCCATGTCGGAACGCCATTTCGGAGCGAGTCTGCCCAGGAAGAGGGTGGCGAGTTCCCTGTTGCTCGAAATATATACCCCTGTTCTTTTCGCGTCCTCCTTGAACCCGGCGAAGAGAATGCGTCTGGCAAAGGACATCTCGGTGGCCGTGTCTCTCTCGGTTATCGTTGTTCCGCCGAACGCCGCCGGGCTGAAGTCGGCGGGGAATATTCCGCCGGCGTATCTGAAGAGGAGCGTCAGACTGACACCCTGCTCCTCCGCGAATTTCGCAAGAAGCATGGCTCGGGGAGACTCTCCCCTCCTGGTCTTTGTAATTTCCGCCCCGGGAACAGTCTCTATGCCGGACGCCTTGAACTTCGCGAGTTCCGAATCCAGCTCCTCGGAGGTTGCGAACTTCCTCCCATATCGGACGAAGTCGCGCATCCACTTCACGTCCTTCGTGCCGGGAACCCAGAAATAAGCGCCGGAAACCCCTATCCATGCGCCGTTCTGGCCCATCACGAAAGAGGCGCTCTCGATGTTCAGGCATGACGTCTTTGTCTTGAGGAGCGGCACGATCCGCTTCCCCGACGAACTGGAAAGCAGTCCCGCCGCCAGAGCGCATGGCTCGCCGAGGAAGGAGATCCGCGAGGAACTGCAGAAGACGTTGTTGAATCCGGGCAGGCAATGGAAGAAGTCCGAGGCCTTCTCGGAATTCAGCAGCAGCATTGAGTCCTCGTATTCGGCGTTGTATGAGAGATAGCGTATTATCTGCCTCTCCTGCAGGGAGAAGATATTGTCGGCGAGGAGACCGCCGAGGGTGCCCTTCGCATGTATCTGGCGCAGGTTGCCTATGCTGCCCTTGTAGCTTCTCGCGCCGGATACTATTTCCAAGTTCATCTTAAGAACCGACCACTTTGCGGGGAGATGGGGAAAGCCTTCGTCGAGGAATATCTTCAGGCATGAATCCCTTTCCGCCAGTCGCGACTCCGCGAGCAGGGCGTCCTTGTCGCGCGACAGGAGCGCGCCATATCCGGGTTTGCCTCCGGGAAGCGAGCTCCAGGATGGCCGTTCCGCGAATTTCGCGGCGTGGACGATGAGCGCGGAGACATGCGCGCAGCTTTCAGGAGAGCCGCAGCTGCATTCCGCTCCAGCGCCGTCGGCGCGCGAAGACGCGCGTATGAGGCTTCCATCAGCCGGATCGCTGAAAAGCGCCTCGACGATTCCGTCTTCGCGCCTTTCGCAGCTGACCAGCGTGCCGGAGCGCAGCAACTTCTCTCCGCCCTGCATCCTTTCGGACGAGAGCCCGGGAGAATCCGAGCCGGAATCCGATTTTTTTCCGCGACGTTTCATTTTCAGGCTTTTAAAATGGGAAAACAAAACTATTAATATAGCATTGGAACGCTGATTTTTAAGCAATGCCAACCAAAGGTGCCGCCATGAAGAAACTACTTGTCACCGGAAGCAGCGGGCTGATAGGCTCGGAATGCGTCACATACTTCGAGAAGCGCGGATGGAAGGTCCACGGAGTGGACAACAACATGAGAAGGGACTTCTTCGGGCCGGATGGCGACACCGAGTGGAACCTGAAGAGGATACTTGCGGGGACGAAGTCCTTCACCCACAACTGCATTGACATAAGGGACAGGGCCACCCTGCTCAAGTTCGTCGGGGAGCTGAAGCCCGATTTCATCATCCACTGCGCAGCCCAGCCGAGCCACGATCTTGCCGCATCGCGCCCCTTCGACGATTTCGATGTGAACGCGGTGGGCACTCTGAACATGCTCGAGGCGGCGAGAAGATTCTGCCCCGAGGCGCCATTCTGTCACATGAGCACGAACAAGGTCTATGGCGACGCCCCGAACCGCCTCCCGCTCAAGGAGCTCGAAAGCAGATGGGAATATGCGGACAAGTCCGACCACGACGGGATCAAGGAGACGATGAGCATAGACAACTCCCTCCACAGCGTATTTGGGGCGAGCAAGGTCGCGGCCGACGTGATGGTGCAGGAGTATGGGAGATACTTCGGGATGAAGACGGCTTGCTACAGGGGCGGATGCCTGACGGGGCCGGCGCATTCCGCGGCGGAACTCCACGGATTCCTCGCATACCTCGTCAAATGCGTGAAGGAGAAGAGGAAATACAGGATTTTCGGATACAAGGGCAAGCAGGTGAGGGACAATATCCACTCTCTTGACGTATGCCGTGCCTTCGAGGCGTTCCACGAGAATCCCCGCAGTGGCGAGGTATACAATCTTGGCGGAGGCAGGGGCAACAGCGTCTCCATGCTCGAGGCCATAAGAATGGCCGAGGACGTGACCGGGAAAAAACTGGAATACGAATATGTCGAACAGAACCGCAAGGGCGACCACATCTGCTACATTTCGGACCTTTCCAAGATGAAGGGGCATTTTCCGGGATGGGGCATAAGCAAGGGTTTGAAAGACATTTTCCAAGAAATAGCCGCCGTGGCGCTAGGATGACGCCCATTGCCAAGGTGAAGAACCCAGAAAAGAAGGGCCATGTGAAACTCTCCGAGTCCAAGCCCGGGGAGATGGCGAACAAGATCATTGTCGGGCCTTTCTCCCGAAACGATGCTGGGAAAAAGGCTTGACTTCACTCCAAGGAAACATGAATTTCGAAAACGCTGATTCCAACGAAGCTCCAGATGCAGAACTCTTCGAGATCGTTGACGAGGACGACAATGTCGTAGGCCTCGCCCGACGCGAGGAATGCCATGGAAACCCCGCCTTGATACATCGCACTGTCCATGTGGTTGTCTTTCACTCCGACGGAAGGATGCTGCTCCAGAAGCGCGGCATGGGGAAGGATATCCAGCCGGGGAGATGGGACACGGCGGTCGGTGGCCATCTCGCCCCCGGCGAGGACTACGAAAAGGCGGCGGAACGCGAAATGGCGGAGGAGCTCGGAATCCATGCGTCCTCTCCGATGAAATTTCTTTTTGACGCGAAAATCCGCAACATGATCGAATCCGAGAACACGAGAGTATTCTCCTTTGTCCACGACGGACCTTTCGAGTTCGACCGTGAGGAGATTGACGAGGTCAGGTTCTGGACGGCGGAGGAGCTCCACGCCTCCATCGGCAAGGGGCTGTTCACCCCGAACCTCGAACTGGAGATTGCAAGACTCTCTGGGCTGGGATTATGATGCGGAATCTTTGCCCGGAGCGCGTCTCGCCTCTGGATTACGCCGAGGCAGGCGGCGCAAAGTACTCGATGAAAAAGCCAGAAACGCTGAACGCGAAAACGGTGAAC
>CAZGJP010000214.1:0-5005 GCA_964526605.1 uncultured Lentisphaera sp. | reverse complement strand
AAGCTCACTAGCATAAACGTGAAGGGGAAACCTCCCATCGGAGAGGTGCCGGGCCTGGCCGACATGATAAGAAGCTGCGAGAAGGATCTCGGGAGCGAGGGAAGGGTCATAGTCAGATACTCCGGCACCGAGAACAAGATAAGAACCCTCGTCGAGGCGTCCTCCGCAGACAAAGTCGAGGAATGGACCAGGAAGATCAACGGCGTGATAAACAAGGAACTAGCTGCGTGAAGCTGAAGATAATAAGCATAGGCGAGAAGAGAAGCCTGCACCCGCTCAACATCGGGAGGAAGATCTCCGACTGCAGGGTCGCGGGCTGGAAATATTCGGAACTGCTCAGGATGCGCCTCGAAACGCTCTCCTGCGATTCGCTTTGCGCAAGGGAGGATTTCTTCCCATCCGACGCCCTGCTTGCGAAAATCGCAAAGCCCAGGAGCTTCGCGGTCTTCTGTCCGCTCGAGCGGCTGCCGGTCTGCTGGACCACTCATGGCGACTCGAGCAATCCGGATCCTGGCGCGGAACAGTTCGAGTGCGGAGATGGCAGCATGGTCATACGCCACCCATGGGATTTCCTTTCCATCAACGAGTATATGATGTCGAGGATGGACAGGAGCGAGATACTCTGCGAAATCCGCAGCGGGGTCAACATCGAGGGCAATGCAAGGATAGCCGCCACTGCGAAAATCCTCCCCGGCGTATTCATCGAGGGCAACGCGATAATCGGCGAAAATTGCAAGATAGGCCCCAACTGCTACATCAGGGGCAGCAGCTACATCGGAGACGGATGCCATGTCGGGCAGGCCGTCGAGATAAAGAACTCCGTCCTCATGGAGAAGGTCTCCGTCGGTCACCTCAGCTACATCGGCGACTCCGTGATCGGATTCAACACCAACATCGGCGCCGGAACCATAACCGCCAACTTCAGACACGACGGCAAGAACCACAGGTCCGAGGTCGAAGGCGAACTCGCCGACACCGGAAGACGGAAGTTCGGGACAATCATCGGGGACGACGTCCACACTGGAATCCACACGAGCATATATCCGGGACGGAAGATATGGCCTGGCATGATGACACGCCCGGGAGAGATAGTGCAAAAGGATCTGAAGCCATGAGGGAGAGATGCAGGGTGCAGGATACAGGATACAGGGTGCAGGATACAGGATGCTATTTTCAAACAACTTTAGTCCTCTATTCTGTATCTTGAATCCTGTATCTTGAATCCTGCATCTTGAATCTTGAAACCGTCGTCAAAATACAAAGCAAATCGGCATGAGTTTCTATCAGATAGCCAAGAACACCTTGAGGGAGTCCCTGCGGGAACCGATATTCTATCTGCTGCTGCTCACCGCGCTGGCCATAATCGGATTCTCCCCGATGATGGCGCTGTTCGTCTTCAGGGACCAGTCGAAGCTCGTCTGCGACACGGGGCTTGCCACGACGCTGGTCTTCTCCCTCGTCTGCTCGGTTCTTTGCGCAAGCCACACGGTGACCCGCGAGATGAGGAACGGGACGGTGCTCCTGCTCCTGTCCAAGCCTGTCCCCAGATGGTCCTTCATCCTTGCGAAGATCGCGGGGATAATCACGGCGATGACCATCTTCGTGGTCGCCTGCGAGTCGGCCATCCTTGTGTCGATACGCGTGGCCAAGGACCAGTTCGAGCTCGACTGGGCGAAATTCTACTCCTTCATCGGAGCCCTTGCCGTTGCGTCCCTCTACGGGGCGATAAGAAATTACCTCCACAGGAAGCCGTTCGCATCGTCGGCGTCCACCGGGATGTTCGTCCTCGTCGGCCTGATGGCGGTGGTAGTGTCCGTTCTGGTCCCGGGGGCGGCTACGCCCGACGATCCGGTGATAGCCTTCTCGATACTGGCGCCAGTCTTCGTCCTTCTCGTCCTGGCCGTCTGGCTGATGGTCGCGCTCACCGTCGCATTGTCCACCCGGCTCGACATGGTCGCGAATCTGACGGTGGTGTCGATAGTCTTCTTCCTGGGGCTTGTCTCGGACTATTTCTTCGGGGCCTCGGCCAACACTTTCTCCCTTGGAGCCCTCTGCTATGCGCTTCTGCCGAACTGGCAGCTATTCTGGCTCGCCGACGCGATAGCCAGCCGAAGGAGCATACCCGCAAGCTACCTCCTCCTCGCGGCGGTCTATGCCGCCTCCTACATCGCGTTCCTATCCTTTGGCGCCGTCATGCTCTTCCAGCAGAAGGAGGCTGGCGCGGACACGAAGTAGTGAACGCGGGGCTCTCCCTATCTTCCGAGCCATCTGCCCGGCAGGGCGTCCTTTTCTCTTGCGAGGAGCTCTTCCATCATGGCCCTGCTGTCCTCGATGCTCGAAACGAGAGGGTCGCAGACGAATGCCCTGAGGAGGGTCTCCCTGTTGCATGAAACCGCAGCCTCGGCGGAGAGCTGATGGCTGTCGAGGACCTGAGACCAGAGCCCGCGGAGTCCAACCGGCGCGTCTCCGACCGGCCTCGGGCGCGGTCCGTCCATGTCCACGTCGCAGAGCATTTCCAGAAATGCGTCGTCCGGCATGTTCGGGACAGCTCCTTTGTTGGCCGTGTTTATGAAGAATGGCTTCTTCAATCCGGCCCACATGGTCTCGATTATGTCCGTGGCGTGGTCCGGCTTGTGCTTCCCGAAGAATTCCCGCATCGGGGCTACTCCGAGATTGTAGGAGTCCACTTCGCTCCACATCTGCGCATGGGTCTCGTACCTGTCGCCCGTCTCCCATATGGCGAGAGGGGGGATGGGCTCGGGCTTCCTGCCCAATCCCTGCCAGAAGCGCAGATACTCCTTCGTGTGTCCAGTGCATGTGGGCACGAAGCCGAATATCTGGTGGAGCCTGTGCGTGATGCCGTTGTTGAACGCGGTCTTCGCGCCCTTGTCGTAGCCGTCGGTCTCCTTCGCCGCGTCAATGGCGAGCTTCCTGGCTATTTCCGGGGAGACGTCCCGCCCCTTGTATTCGGCCTTGAGCAGCCATGTGAAATGGTTCGGGCCTGCGATTCTGAAGTCGAAGTCCCTGTCTATCTTCCCGTTCCATCCTTCTGGAGACCGGATTATTCCGGCCCGGATGGCATAATTTCTCTTGACGTGAGGCATGTGCAGGCCGTCGCAGAGGGCGAAACTCCTCAACTTGGGAGCGAAAAGCCTGATCCCGATTCCGTTCGCCGCCGTGGGATTGATGTAGTTTATCACCCATGCGTCGGGGCAGATCCTCTCGATCAGCCTGCAGTATTCCAGTATCTTCGGAAACTCGCGCAGCGTGCGGAAAATCCCCCCCGGCCCTATCGTGTCGCCACTGCACATCCTTATCCCGTATTTCAGCGCCACCTCGCAGTCAATCCCCCTGAACCTCACCGACCTGTCGGCAAAGCTGAGAACGACGAAATCCGCCTCTTTCAATACCTTCCCCGCATCACTGTCGGCCTCGATCCTGAGCCCGGCCTTGCTGTGGGCGACCGCCTTAAGGGCAAGGTCCCTCATCCGCGCCAAGTTCACCCTGTCCGTGTCCACCAATGCCAGCGTGCCTCCGTTCAGGTGCTCCGACGTGCACGCCTGCCATATCGCCTGCCGCCCGAAGAACAGGCTGCCCGCCCCTATCACCACTATCTTCGGCCCCCTCTTCATCTCCTTCTCCTTTGATAATTAAAATGTTGATGTATATTATATATGTCAAAGACTAATTGAGAATGGACTATTGAAATAAAAAAAATGGAATATATTGATATTCTTCAACAAGATTGCGGCCCGGCCCGTTTTCCCGCGAAAAACTGGCCGGGTTGAACGGAGTGGCGTGTGAGGAAGGGAAGGCTTCAAGTGAAGAGGCGCGATGCTCCCGCCTTGGCTAGGCACTGGCATCCGGATTTTTCCAGGCCCCCGTCGCCTCCGACCCCGCTGCCGTTCAAAACGCGCGTGGCCGGGTTCGTGGAGAACACCCCCCATCACGCGACCTTGGGCACATACAACGACGATGCAATGGTCACGCTCTTCGTCGGGGGAGCCGGGCAATACAGGTCGGGCGCCGCCGCCATTCCAGTCTCCGCGGGGATGCTTGGCATGGTCCTTCCCGGCGGAGATGTCGGCATTCTCTCCTCCGACAAGATTTCGCCCTACGAGCACTACTACTGCAGGTTCGCCGGTTCCGAGGCGTTGAAGACCGCCGTGCGGATACGGGAGCGGATGTCCGCGGACTTCGCCCCCATCGAGGACTGGCCGGAGCTTGTCGAGGCGTTCGAAAGGCTTGTCTCCTTCTTCAGGAAATACGGCACAGCGGGATCAAAGTCCGAAAGGACGGTCCCGACGGACGCCGCTCTCGCCCTGCTGCTGTCCTTGATCGAGCATCGTGAAGGCAAGCCCGGGAGGGGCCTTGCCGCGGAGGATCTGGCAAGATACATGGGCGAGAGAATCTCCTCTCCGGTCGATCTCGACCGCATGGCGGTCCATTTCGATGTGTCGAAGGAGCATTTGTGCAGATGCGGCAGAAGGCTTCTTGGAGACACCTTGTATGGCGTGTGGTTCAGGATCAAGATGCAGTGGGCCATGCGGCTGCTGCGCGAGACGGCCGATCCTGTCGCCGACATCGCGCTCAAATGCGGATACAACGACCCCTTCTACTTCTCGAGGGCCTTCAAGTCCTTCGCCGGGGAAAGCCCCAGAGCCTGGAGGCGGGGGACGTCAGAGTCCGACGGGTGAAGGACGCCGCGGGAGCGGGTGTGATTTCGGGCACTGGGATCCGGACACAGACGATGCGGATTCAGATTTTGCGCTTTATCTTCAGCTCGGGGATCGTCGCAGTGATCTTCGTTCCCGGCGGCACCGTCTCGGTGAGCCACACGTTCCCGCCGATGACGGAGCCTTTGCCAACCACGATGTCGCCAAGTATTGTCGCGCCGGCGTAGATAGTGACATCGTCCTCTATGGTGGGATGGCGCTTCTTGCCCTTTATTATGTTTCCGCTCGCGTCGCGGGGGAAGCTGAGAGCTCCCAGGGGCACGCGTGAC
>CAZGJP010000213.1:0-5010 GCA_964526605.1 uncultured Lentisphaera sp. | reverse complement strand
CCCATCCCATCTCAGACCAACGCGCCGAAGACCACCCCGGTGAATGTTGCCAAGAGTATCACAAGAGATACGAACACGACTGTCTTCTTCGTCCCCATTATGCTGCAGATGACAAGCATGTTTGGCAGGCTGAGCGCTGGTCCCGCCAGAAGTAGTGCAAGCGCGGGCCCCTTGCCCATTCCGCTGCCGATCAGCCCTTGCAGAATCGGGACTTCGGTCAGGGTGGCGAAATACATGAATGCGCCGAGGAAGGAGGCGAGGAAGTTTGCCCTGATCGAATTCCCTCCGACGGCCCACACGACCCATTCCGACGGGATTACGCCTTCATGCCCGACCCTGCCAAGGAGGAATCCAGCGACGACCACCCCCCCGAGCAGTAGCGGCAAAATCTGCTTCGCAAACGACCAGCTCGAATCAAACCATTCCCTCAGTTCGTCGGTGCCAGTAAGCGTTATCCAGGAAATCGCCATAACGCCTGTTGCAAATGGAAGAAGGACCCAAAGCCCTCCTGAAGGAATGACGGCTGCGAAAATCGCGACAATCGCTCCCGATGCGGCGACTTTCCAGAGAGGAACGGAGAACCAAAGAACAAGGAAAAGGCCAAAAAGGGCTACAAACGCCGCCGTGGCATGCCATTTGTGCTTCCAAATACTTGTCCATATTCCGGGGACTGGACTCATGGACTTGATGTCTGCGGCGCGTATTGAAAGCTCCCTAACCGATGAGTTTTCATCGAGCATCTTGCTGATGAGGTCATCATATTGTCTACATTCTCTGGTAGGGATGGCTCGCCGAGCCGTCCTCGGCGGTTTCGGCGAAACCGCCCTACCTGTGAACGATATCATGCGCACATCAGTAACCCCGTATTCGGCGTCTGGAGACTTCGCATCATCGGGGGCTGATACGACAGCGGCCTTGAACGAAGTGCCGTCGGCCAGTTCGAAGCTGTAGTTGTTTGGAGAGCCCCAGTTGGCGAAGACGAGCACGGCGACCATGGCTGCGAAGTATAGCGCATTCTTCCATAGATCCCTCTTTACCTCCGGCTCCGGCATTCCCATCATTCCGGCCGCTTTTGCGGCCTCCTCCTTGCGGAAGATGAAGTGCATCAAAGCTCCGATTACGACACTGAACAATATCGCTCCGACCGCGCGTGCAATTCCAAGCTCCAAGCCGAGGATCCGTGCTGTCAGAACTATTGCGAGAACATTTATCGCAGGGCCGGAATAAAGAAACGCGCATGCGGGACCAAGCCCAGCACCCATTCTATAGATTCCGGCAAAAAGCGGAAGGACCGTGCATGAGCATACTGCGAGGATGGTTCCGGACACCGACGCCACGCCGAATGCAAGAATCTTGTTCGACTTCGGGCCGAGATACTTCATAACCGAAGCCTGGCTGACGAACACTCCTATGGCGCCTGCGATGAAAAATGCCGGGACCAGACAGAGCATGACATGCTCCCTGGCATACCATTTCACAAGATGGAATGATTCCAGCACGGCGTTGTCGAAGCGTCGCGAGCCGACCGGAAGCTGGAAGCAGACCAGGAAGACGCTGATCATGGCCGCAAGGGGCCTCAATTACTTTTTCAGGAACGATGCCATCATTTCAACACCCTCCTTCTCCTGTCCAGATCGTGTCTGGCGACCTTCATCACGCAGTCGAAGACCTTGAGTATGCAGGGAGTCGCCAGATGGAGCACGACGCGCACCCCCTCCCTGCGTTCCGACACTATCCCGGTCTTCTTGAGCTGCGAAAGATGGCGCGATAGCGTGGACTGGTCGAGCTTGAACTTCGGAATAAGCTCGCATAGGCATCTGTCGCCCCGCCCGAGCTCCTCGACTATCATCAGCCTCGCCGGATTGGCTATCGCCCTCATTATCCCAGCCTTGATCTTAGCCTCTTCATATCTCATGTCCACCTCCACCACTGTGATCCAAGTAAGAGTTCAGCAACCCCAGTCATTCTTGAGACGTTGCGGAGCTTATCCGCTCCTACTGCGGGTCCACGTCTTCGCTGAACTCTTACGCGCAAAAACTGGATTTTTTGTTTGCGCGGAGACCGCGCAAACTACTCCTCCGTCTCTGTCCACCAACTGATTTTCGCGCTTAATATATGCATGGTTGTGCATAAATGCAAATATATATGAGGATTGGATTTTTTCGATCGTGGGGCGGTCGTTCCCGGCCGCCCAAGTGCCGGGCGGAGAAAAAAGGGGGGGATTAGAGCAATTTGCGCTGCGCGCATCGGTGCCTTGTCTCGGCGTAGCCGCAGGCGGGTAAACTTTAGCTGTGTGAGCCAATTACACGACTGAAGTCGTGAACTCCTACGTATACAAAATGCAAGAACAGTTTGAAACAGTTGACACACTTTGCTCCTGACACGATAAAACATTATTTTTGCATTTTGTTCAGGTAAATATTCACTGGAGACGTGAGCCCGCCATAGGGGCGGACAAGCTTCGCAACGTCTCAAGAATGACGGGGTTCAGTGAATATTTACACTCCGACAGATAATCCGTTGCCACGCGCGGGAATTCCGTCTCCGTTGGAGTTCAACACTTCAGTGTTGCGCCTTTCATCCCCGCGCAAACATCTTTGCGCCGGGGACGGCGCAAAGTACTTGAAGCCGCCTGCAGAACTCTCCACCCGACACCACAAGGACGGCCGTTTGCGCGCGTCGCTCCGGGGGGTATATTTAGCCCGAGCCGATTCCGTCCTGCCGATTTTGAAGGGACGTGAGAGTTCAGTGGATGTTTACGGGGGAGCTTGGACGATGCGTGCGTCTTGCGGCGGGACATTCGATGTTGCCATTGTCGGCGGCGGTGCGGCGGGGCTTGCCGCGGCCGTCTTTGCCGGGCGTCGTGGGGCGAGATCCGTGGTGGTCGAGAAGCTGTCGTCTCCTGGGAGGAAGCTGCTGGCGGCTGGCGGAGGCCACTGCAACATGACGAACAGGGCCACGCGTGAGAAGTTCTACGCGGCGTTCGGCCGGAACGGCCGTTTCATCGCTCCGGCTCTCGAACGATTCGACAACGGATCGCTCGAAGTTTTCTTTTCCGGTCTGGGAGTTCCTCTTCACAGTCCCGACGGGTTCCACGTTTTTCCAAGAAGCGGCAAGGCGTCTGATATTTTGGAAGCCCTCTTGTCGGAATGCCGCAGGACCGGAGTTGAAATCATAAACTCCTGCGGAGCGGAGGAACTGTTGATTTCGGAGAATACCGTCCTTGGAGTCAGGACAACTGCAGGTGAATTTCGTTCGAAGAGACTAGTTGTTTCAACGGGAGGCATGAGCTATCCGGAGCTGGGCTCGGACGGTGACGGCTACAGGCTTGCGAAGTCCGCTGGACACAGCATCGTGACTCCCGTTCCGGCCCTTGTCGAACTCCACTGCTCGGAAAAATGGGTTGCCGGTCTTGCAGGGGTGTCCCTGAAAGACGTCGAGCTTTCAGTTCCGGGGGGCAGGATTCAGCCCAGGAGAGGCGAATTCCTGTTCACGCACCGGGGTGTTTCCGGTCCTGCCGTTCTGGACATTTCCGGGGATGTCGCCGGTATGGTCTCGAAAAATGGTCTTGCCAGCTTGAGCGTCAACTTCATGCCCGGGACGAGCAGGAGGGATCTGCTCGCGAAATTCGCGGAATGGCGGAGGAGTTCGGGAGGAGCCCGGATTGCGAACCTGCTGTCTGCGCTGATGCCGAAGTCGCTTGCCGGCATCCTATGTGAACTGTCCTCCGTGGATTTCGCAAGGGCCTCTCAAATGGATTCGGACTCGCAGAACCGGCTTCTCGAAAACGCGACTGGATTGACATTGAATGTCAACGGCACTGCTGGATTCGCGAAGGCGATGCTCACCAAGGGTGGCGTGTCGCTGAAGGAGCTAGACCCGCGGACGCTTGAGAGCAGGATTGTGAGAGGATTGCACTTTGCAGGCGAAGTCCTGGATTTGCAGGGCGATTGCGGCGGATACAACCTGCAGTGGGCGTTCTCCAGTGGAATTCTCGCCCAGGGCGGCTGAGCCGGTTGCAAAATTTCGCGTTGGTCCGCTTGTGTCCGCGGCGGGGGCGGGCAGGTCCTTGATTGTTCTGAAAACGGGGTTAGATTTGGGGTTCAAAAGGGCAGGAAGATTTAAACATGGCGGAAGTGGGCAGGAAGATATTTCTGGTGACTGGCGACGACGAGTTCGCGGTGAAGACCAAGAGCCGCGTGATAATCGCGTCGTTATGCGGTGAGAACTTCGAGGAGAACCCGGCTCTGGAGATAATCCATGGGGATTCCGACGAGAAGGAGAGCCCCGCGAAACTCGTTGGGAGCATCCTGGAGGCGGTCGCCACGCCTCCGTTTCTGGCTGGCGAGAAGGTCATATGGGTCAAGAACTTCACCCTCGACACGATCACCGGCAAGTCCCCGTCGTCCGGCAGGAGGAGGAAGCAGGAGGACGATGCATCCGCCGACGAGGTGTTCGAAAGGCTGGTGGAGACGATAAAGGCCGGGCTTCCAGATGGAGTCAGGATGCTGATGAGCGTCTTCAACATGGACAGGCGTTCGGCGTTCTACAAGGCCTGTGCGAAGGCGGCGGAGCTTCATGAGTTCGAGAAGCTGGGCATGGACACGCGGAATCTTCCCGAGATATTGTCCAGACACATAGCGTCATCGTGCGCGGAGATGGGCATGTCGGTGACGCGCGACGCTGAGAACTTCCTCATGGAGGCCTGCGGCGCGAGCCATTCGAGGATAATCAACGAGCTGGAGAAGATCTCCGCATTCATCCATCCGCGCACGGAAGCGTCGCTGCAGGACTGTCTCCAGATATGCAGCATGACCCCTGAGATGGCGTCCTGGGCGTTCTCGGAGGCTGTGGGACGCAGGGATCTGCCGGCGGCGATGAAGGCGCTGGACATACTGATAACGCCGAAGAATCCGGAGATAAGGATAATTTATTCGCTGATAGGGCTTTTCAGCGACATGGCGCAGATCCGCGCTGTTTCGGACGAGATTGGCCTGAGGAAGTGTTTTC
>CAZGJP010000212.1:237-5054 GCA_964526605.1 uncultured Lentisphaera sp. | reverse complement strand
AGAGAAGCAGATCGGCGGATAGGGCGAAATACTCGTCGTCGAGGTCTATCTTCTCCCATTTCATGGCGGGGGCTTTCCCGGGGATCCTTCCAGGAACTTCCACGGCGGAACGAGCGCCTTCCGAAGGCGGAATGCCGCGGGGGGCTTCCTGGATCTGCTCGTCGGTCAGGAATATCAACGCGGACACGAGCATCAGCGATGCTGCAACCGCCACCGCAACGAAAGGCTTCCGCATGTGGAAAGGAATGCTCTTCGCCGACGGCGCGTTGGCCTGTGCATGGCTTTTCACCAAAATGTCCAAGGCTACTGGAGGAGAGGACGATTCATCCGCGGAGATTTCCGAGAATGTCCTAAGAGCGTCGGACGAAAACCTCTCGAAGTCGGCGCAGTCCGGACATTCCACGACATGCCTCTTGGCGGCATCGTCCAGACAACCCTCCACGATCATCCTCTGCGTCTCAATGCATCGGTTCATTTTCCACCTCTCCTGTCCTTCAAACAGTTTCTAAGACTCCGCAAGGCATACTGCATCCTTGCCAGAGCCGTGTTGATCGAGCATTTCTGCGTGTTGGCGATGTCCTTGAACGCGACCTCGTCGGCCCTGAGCAGAAAAACCTCCCTCTGCTCCGCTGGCAGCCTTCCGACGCATCCGTCGAGCGACTCGCGCATCTCCTTGAGGGATAGCTCTCTGGAAGGAGTCTGATGGCTGGCGAGAGCCGTCCATCGCTCCGACGACGAGATGTCCTCCACGGACTCCTTGGAGTGCTTTCTGAAATGGTCCATGGCCAGATTGTGCGAAATCCGCATGATCCACGCGAGGAAGCGCTCGCTCTCCTGGTATGACCTGAAATTGGCGATGGCCTTGATCCATGTCTGCTGGAAGACGTCGTCGCAGAGACTGTCGTTCCCGGGAAGCATCTTCCTGAGGTATGAATACAACTGCCTCTTGTATTTCTCGTAAAGCTCATTGAACGCCTCGCTGTCTCCATCAAGATACATCGAGATGAGCATCCCGTCGCCCATCCCCTTCACTTCCTTCTTTTTCAGCTCCTTTGCCATGTAAACGGAAGCCATCCTCTTTTTATTTTAAGAGCCGATTGAAATCCGCCCCGTTAGTATAACTTGCGCCATTGCTTTTGCAAAAACGCATAGGCATAGCAAATTAAATGCCAACTGCGGAGGAAGACATTGCGCTGGCAGGATGAAAAGGCGATGATAACGGGGGGGAATGGATTCCTCGGCAAGGCCATTGCAACGGCTTTGCTCTCAAGAGGAGCCGGCTCGGTTGCCGTATTCTGCCGCGGTGAATGCCCGCAACTGGAAAAGGCCGGGGTGGAAGTTATCAATGGCGACATCCGCGACGAGGAGGCGCTTCGGCGCGCCTGCGAAAATCGCACGATACTCTTCCATTGCGCGGCGAGGGCGGAGATATGGGGCGACAGGCGGGAATTCTTCTCGATCAACGTGGAGGGGACGAAGAATGCCGTGGAGTCCGCCTACAGGAATGGGATCGGGGTTCTCGTCAACACAAGTTCGCCGAGCGTCGTGATTCCGCCAGAGGGCGTGTCCGGGGCGGACGAGAGCATCCCCTATCCCGGCCGCTATCTGGCGTCCTACCCCGAGAGCAAGGCCCACGCCGAGAGGATGGTCTCTTCCGCAGCCACGGAGAGGCTCCGCACCATCTCCATCAGGCCCCATCTCATATGGGGGCCGGGCGATCCCCACATACTTCCAAGACTGATTGAAAAGGCGGAAAGGGGTGAACTGCTCCGCATCGGAGACGGCAAAAATCTGGTTGACCTGTCCTATGTTGACAATGCCGCCCACGCGCATGTGCTCGCCGCGGAGAAATTGCGGATTTCAGAGGAATTCTCCGGCAGGAACTACTTCGTCAGCGACGGAAAAAGGGTGAACCTGTGGAAGTGGATTGACGATTTCCTGATCGCGCTCGGAATGGAGCCGGTGCGCAGAAAAGTCTCCGCCCGGACAGGATACGCCATGGCATGGCTTTGCGAAATTCGCAACAGGCTCTTTGATCCGGACGGCGAGCCGCGGATCACCCGGTTCGCCGCGATGCAGATGGCGCACGACCACTATTTCGACATTTCCGCGATACGCCGCGATCTGGGCTACGAGCCGGTCGCCAGCCCGGAGAAGGCCATGGGGGAGACCGTGGAATGGTTCAGAATGAAGTTGGAGGGAGGCAAAATTCCTTCTGATAGTGCCGGGTGATTGTGATTTTGGAAGCCGTCCGCTTGTTTTGCATGGTTTCCAGGTTATCTTCGACGATTGCCCGAACCATAAAGGAGGCCAGATGATCTATAGGGAATATGGCAGGACTGGGAAGAAGGTGTCGGCCATCTCCTTTGGAGGGATGCGCTTCGAGGACCAGAAGAACGTGGACGCCTGCGCGGAGCTGCTGTGCAAGGCCCGGATGGCAGGCATAAACTATTTCGACACCGCGCCGGGATACGGGGACTCGGAGAAACTCTTCGGCGCAGCCTTCAAGACGCTGATCAAGGAGTCTGGAAGGGATTCGTTCTTCGTGGCGACGAAGACCGGATCGGAGACTGTCGAAGGGGCCAGGAGGAACTTGGAGACATCCCTAGAGAGGATGGGAATCGGGCATGTGGACTTCTACCACGTCTGGTGCGTGATGAGCCGCGAGGATTTCGAACTCAGGCGCCGCAACGGCGTTCTGGAAGAATTCCTGAAATTCAAGGAGGAGGGCCTGATCCGGCACATTTGCATATCCACACACATGGGTGGCGGAGAGATCCGGCAGGTCCTGGACCAATTCGATTTCGACGGCATGCTGCTGGGATACTCGGCGATGAACTTCAACTACAGGGACGAAGGAGTGGCGGCGGCGGCGAGAAAAGGCCTTGGAATAGTGGCGATGAATCCGCTCGGCGGAGGTATAATACCGAAAAACCCGGATGTCTTCTCATTCCTGAAAACACGCGAGGAGGAGACCGTCGTGGAGGCGGCCTTGAGATTTTTGCTCGACGAGGAGAGACTAACTTCCTCCCTGGTCGGGTTTTCAAACATGGCCCAGCTCGGGGAGGCCGTGCGGGCCGTCGAAGGCTACCGCAGGATATCCAGCGTCGAAAAAGACCGGATGAAGGCCATGCTCAAGGAATCCTTCAACGAGATGTGCACCGGATGCGGCTACTGCGATTCATGCCCGCAGAAAATCCCGATACCGCGCCTTATGGACACATACAACCAGTATCTTTTCGCCGGGAAGGAGCCCAAATCAATCATCAACCGCTTGAAATGGCATTGGGACATCGAAGCTGGCGATCCGATATTGAGAAAATGCACGAAATGCGGCAGATGCGAGATCCTCTGCACGCAGAAATTGCCAATAATGGAGAGGATACTGACGATAAGAGAAACAGCCGACAAAGATCTGTCGGGACAGGCGGCCGCGAAATGAAGAGGCTGCGGAGGACAGAATGCATGCTCGAAATCAAAACATCGAAACATAGGGGGGACCGCCATGGAATTTCACGACGTGATCCGAAATAGAAGAAGCGTGAGGGCATACGATCCCGACAAGAAAATTCCAAAGGAGGCCCTCCTGAGGATAGGCGAAGCCATCCGGCTCGCCCCTTCCGCATGCAACATCCAGCCCTGGACCTTCAGGGTTGTCTTCGATATCGCCGCACGAAGCCGGATGGCAAAAGTCTACAAGAGCGATTGGTTTGCCCGGGCGCCTGCGGTGGTCCTGGCCGTCGGCAACCGCGAAAAGGCCTGGAAGCGGCTCGAAGGGAACAGCATAATAGACATTGACATCGCCATAGCCATGGAGCATTTCATCCTCGCCGCAACCGCGGAAGGACTTGGCACATGCTGGATTTGCGCCTACGATGTGGAGAAGATGGACAAGGCGGCCGGAATCGTCGCTCCATGGTCTGTGCTGGCAGTTTCGCCTCTGGGATACCCCGCGGACGACAAGGCGCCTCCGGAAAAGAAACCCCTCGACGAGCTGTTCAAGGTGCTATAGGAACGCGGCGGCCGGGATATGAAGATGGTGGCAAGGGCCGGAATCGAACCGGCGACACAAGGATTTTCAGTCCTCTGCTCTACCAGCTGAGCTACCTCGCCACGGCGCGTGGGCCTTGTCGGGTCCACGCTGGAAAACCGCATAATCTAATTTGCAGGCGATGGAATTCAACCCGGATTCAGAAGAAAGTTCGGAATCCGGGATTGATGCAACCCATCACTTCTTCTCGTCCATCTCCTCGAGGGCGGCCCTTCGGCTCAGCTTTATCTTGCCCCTGTCGTCAACGTCGAGAACCTTCACTGTGACAGTGTCGCCTTCCTGGCATATGTCCGTCACCTTTCCAACCCTGTAGTTGGCCATCTCGGAGATATGCAGAAGTCCGTCCTGCCCGGGAAGTATCTCGACGAACGCGCCGAATTCCTTTATCCCCGTGACCTTTCCCCGGTATATCTTGCCGATTTCGACCTCGGCGGAGATCTTTTCGACTTCCGCGCGGGCCTTCATGAGGGATTCCTTGCCGACGGCGAAGATGCTGACGGTTCCGTCGTCTTCGATGTCAATCTGCGCTCCGCTCATCTCGGTGATGGCCTTGATGTTCGATCCTCCGGGGCCGATGAGCATTCCTATCTTCGAGGGATTTATCCTCATCGTCGCTATTCTCGGCGCGTAGGGGCTGACATCCTCTCTCGGGCTGGCTATGCATGCATCCATCTTGTCGAGGATCTTCATCCTGGCCTCGTTGTTCCTCTGCATGGCCTTGCAGAGAAGATCAATCGGAACTCCCGCTATCTTGAGGTCGAGCTGG
>CAZGJP010000212.1:0-227 GCA_964526605.1 uncultured Lentisphaera sp. | reverse complement strand
CCCGGCACCCTTTAATACCATTTGGCAAAATGGTCCCCGGCGGCAAGAATTTAGGTTTTCAAGACGGAGTCGTTGTCGTTCTCGTAGATGAGTCCGCAGGATATTCCCGCGACGTGTTCCGGAATCGGGACGCCGGCATCCATGAGGGCTAGCGAGCCGGAGCATACCGTCGCCATCGACGTGGAGCCATTGGACGCCATTATCTCGGAGACGCAACGGACCGTGTA
>CAZGJP010000211.1:0-5083 GCA_964526605.1 uncultured Lentisphaera sp. | reverse complement strand
CTATCACCTTTACGAACGGCGCTACGGGACATTCCATCGCGCCTTCACCCTTCCTGAAAACAGCGATCCTGACAAGATCGCCGCGACGGTGAAGAATGGCGTGCTCGAAATAGTCATCCCCAAGAAGGAGCCGAGCAAGCCGAAGACCAAGAAGATAGAAGTCAAGGCGAAATGAGCTGGATTTGCTCTGCGGAAACCATTCCGCAGAGCAAATCTCCTTCGACATATTACCCACACCATTGCTCCGCCCGGGGCGTCTACGGAATGTCGAAGACGGCAAGTCTGCAGTCAAGGTCGCCGTTCTTCAGCGTGAAGGATGATTTCTCCTTCGCCGGAATGTATTTCATCGCAAGGGGGTTGGCGGAGAGGACTGCGGCAGTCGATCCGTGGAGGCGGCTGAGCGCGGCGCCCATTCTCCTGTAGAAACCCTCGTCAACACCCAGTCTCCTGTCGAACGGCGGGTTGCTGATCACGAATCTGGGCGAGGAGTCCGGCTCGATGTCCTCGATCTTCATCTGGCGGAACGCAATTCTGGTTCCAGCCCTGCGTGCGTTCGCCTTGGCGGTCTCCAGAACCAGCGGATCGTTGTCGCTGGCCAGGATGCCCGGCATCTCCCCTGCCGCGTTCCGCCTCGCCTCTCCGCGCATCCGCCGCATGATCTCGGCGCATTCCTCGTCGAAATCAGCCCACCTTTCAAAGCCAAACTTCTCCCTCGATATTCCCGGGGCCACGTTGCGGGCCCAAAGCGCGGCCTCGATGGCGATGGTGCCCGAGCCGCACATGGGATCCCAGAGGGGCGTCCTCCTGTCCCAGCCCGAATACATCAGCATCGCCGCCGCAAGCGTCTCCTTCAGCGGAGCCTCCCCCTTTTCAGTCCTGTAGCCACGCTGGAACAGCGGAGCCCCGCTCAGGTCCAGATACAATGTCGCCCTGTCCCTGGCAAGATAGACGAAGACGCGCACGTCCGCGTCCCGCCTGTCGACGTCTGGCCTCCGTCCGTGGCGATCCCTGAGCATATCCACTATCGCGTCCTTCGACTTCTGCGCTATGTATCCGCTGTGCGTCAGATTGCTGGAATGGCAGAACGCACTCACCGACAATGTGTGCTCGGGGGTGAGACGTGATGCCCAGTCGAACGATCTCACCCCGTCGTAGAGGGTCTTCTCGTCGGGGGCCTCGAAACGCCCGAGGACAATCTGTATCCTCTGGGCTATCCTCGAATGGAGGCAGGCGCGCCATCCCTCCGTGATGTCTCCCCGGAACGGCACCCCTCCGCTGTTCAATCTCACGCTCCTGAAACCAAGTTCTATGAGTTCCCGCTGCAGGGCCTTCTCCGTCCCGCCGCTCGCGGTGGCGAAAAATTCAAGCGTGGAGTCTTTTCGAATGTCATGCATATTCGCATTTTCCACAGGCGGATGAAGCCCGGCCCTCAGTATCCCGCTTCGCGCAGAAAATCCATGTCTATTTTCGTCCTCGGCCGGCCGCCAGGCTGCCTGGCCGCATATTTGCCTATCATGTCAGTCTCGATGTTTACAAGGGAGCCGGCCTTCAGCCTGCGAAGAGAAGTCCCCTCCATGGTGATGGGGATGAGATGAACGCGGAATCCCTCTTCGGAAAGAGCCGCTATCGTAAGAGACACCCCGTCAACCGCAACGCTTCCCTTGGGAACCATCTGCCGGCAGAGTTCCGCGCCACACTCGATGTCCAGCCTCCAGTCCCGTCCGGTCCTCCGCATCGCGGAGACCCTGCACACGGCATCCACATGCCCGGCGACAAAATGGCCGCCAAGCCTCGAATCCGCCCTCATCGCCCGTTCCAGATTCAATTCGCATCCAAGAGGGACAGAGCCGAGATTCGTCCTGTCAAAAGTCTCCTTCAACACGCTGAAGGTCATCGCGACACCGCCATTCGCCAGCTTGAAGTTTTCCAACGAGAGACATGCGCCAGAGACGGCCACGCTCTCCCCACGGAGCAGTTCCGCTTCCCATGCCGCAGATCGGATCTCCACGCCGCCGGAGCCGTCCGGATTCAAATCTCTCGCGGCAAGACTCCCAATCCTCTCGATTATTCCCGTGAACATCTTCCCGCCTCCATCACAACGAAAGCCACGGCGTAGTCCTTCTCATGGCTTATGCTCAACTGTATGTTTGAAATCTTCCTCCGCCTCGAAAGCGCCAGCGCCTTGCCAGAAAGCCTCGCCGACGGCGCACCGCCGGGACCATTGCTCACCGAAATGTCCCTCCAGGCGCAGTCCTTGCCAATCCCGCATTTCAACGCCTTCGAGACCGCCTCCTTCGCAGCCCATCTGCCAGAGAGGAATATCTCCCTGTCGGCCCGCTTCGAGGCGTCGGAGATCTCACGGGCGGTGAAAATCTTCCGCACAATCCTCTCGCCATGCCTCGAGAGCAACTCGCGCATCCTATCCACCTGCACTATGTCCGATCCTATCCCGGATATCATAAGCCTGGCTCCCTCCGTCTCATCAGCTCCATGAACTGCCGCGGGGACAATATCCGCACCCCGGCCCGATTGCGCGCAGGAAAATACCGCGGATTGCATGTCACCAGACATTCGGCGGCGGCCGACAACGCCACTTCCAAGAAGGGACTGCCGCCGTAAATATTCACTGAACTACGTAGTTTACTGAATACGTACCATGCGTTTCCGCAACAGATTCGATAGGATAGTATACACGACCGTGTCCACAGTGCAAGCCCTCCGCCCCGGACCGCAATGCTACTGCGGGCTGCTGCCCTTGACGAGCATGCGCCTGAATTCCCTGGGCGTCATGGATATGTGCTTCAGAAAGACCTTCGAGAAGTAGCTCTGGTCGGCGAATCCGCATTTGCCCGCTATCTCCCCCACGCTCAGATCGGTGTAGGCGAGCAGCCTCTTCGCCTCCTTCATCCGCGTCGCGTTCAGATGCTCCGAAAACGACATCCCGGTCTCGTCCCGCAGCCTGTGCATCACGGTCGACGCGCTGGCCCCGGCATAGGACGCCACATCCTCCACCTTCATGTCCTCGTGGAACCGGGTCCCGATAAAATGCAGGACCTTCCTCAGAGTCTCCGTCCTGGCGACCTTCGCAGGCTCCGACTGGCTCGAAAGCATCTTCTGGAATTTCAGGCAGAGCTGCTCCACCCCGCTCTCCTTCGAGAGATTCTCAACTTCCAGGGAAAAGTCGGAAAGCTGGGCAGGACTCGCCCCCACTCCCCTCCGAGCACGGTGCATCCGCATCATCGCCAGCGCAACCAGCATGGAACTCCTCAGAGCCTCCAGATCCCCAGAGCTCTCCGCAGTGGTCGCCCCGAGAAACTCGTCTATCCTCCTCCTCAAAATCCCCTCGTCCCCCGAATCCGACGCCTTCGCCATCTCAAGCGCAAGAAAGCAGAGAACTCTCTCCTTGTCCATCGAGATCGCGCGGAAGTCCTCCGCACGGCCCGATATCCTGTTCTGCTGGCTCCATATCTCGGAGTTCAAGGAAAAACGCCCGGCATCGAGAAGCCCAGACGAGCACACCGCCTCCTTCATGAACTCACCAAAACTGCGGAAGTCCATCTGCCGCATCTCCTCCGTTCCCTGAAATGCACTTACCAGACCCGATATCCTCCCCGACGGATCCAGCTTGTTCAGCGTGGCCATGATCTGGTGCGTGCTCCGCTGAAAAGCACCCTCCGGAAAAAGCCCGCCTATCTCTATCGCACCGTCTATCCTGTCCCCGTCAGGCTCAGGACATACCGGCACTATTATCCCGTAAAGACCAAGCCAGCACTTGAACGTGTAGGCCTCTCCACGCAACCAAGCCTGATATGACGCCGACTTCGCATTCTGAAGACATTGCCCGGACGTCTTCGCCCCCTCCACACAGGCCGCACATAAACGGCAAAAGGCTCCGCCAAACATAGGACGGGACTTGCCCTCAAAATCATAGAACACAGCACCATATCGAGCATAGTTCTCTATGTCCGATAAGACATTCCCAACCTTCTTGTAGAAAAGCTCGTCCATAACCGATTATTGCAGGATTTTACGGAAAAATAGCACGCAATTACTAGAAGTCCAGCGAAAAACTGGTTAGCTTATGCATCATTCAAAAATCAAAAAGGGAGTTTTCGATGAGCGCAGAATTGCTCGGGCAAGCGTTGATGAAAGGCAAGGCCAACGACGTGAAGGCTCTCACGGAAAAAGCTGTCGCCGAAAAAATTCCAGTCGGAGAAATCCTCGAAAAGGCACTGATCGGCGGAATGGCCATCATCGGCGAAAAATTCAAAAACAACCAAGTCTACGTCCCAGAAGTCCTGATCGCAGCCCGCGCCATGAACATGGCAATGTCCGTCCTCAAACCCCTGCTCAAGGCCTCCGACGTAAAGGCAAAAGGCATAGTCTGCATCGGAACAGTCAAGGGCGACCTCCACGACATCGGCAAAAACCTCGTCCGCATGATGCTCGAAGGCGCAGGCTACGAAGTGATAGACCTCGGCGTCAACGTGGACTCACAAAAGTTCGTCGAATGCGTGAAGGACAAGAAACCACACGTCGTCGCCATGAGCGCTCTGCTCACAACCACCATGGGCTCTATGAAATCCACCATCGAAGCCCTCAAAGGCGCAGGACTGCAAGTCAAAACCGTCGTCGGCGGCGCACCCCTCACCGAAAGCTTCGCAAAGGAAATCGGAGCCGACGGATATGCGCCAGACGCCGCATCCGCCGTGGACGTCGTCAGCAGCCTCGTCGCAGCATAAACCCGAATCTTGCACTTCTAGACGGGAAAATTTAGCTCGACCTGGATATCGCACCCGACATGCGACTAGTGCAATGCCCAGGCCGATGACGCTCCCGGACCACCTGTGAGCCCGGATCAGACTTGTTTGAGCCCGGGCGAGTCAGGTGAACCCGGTCGTTCGATTTATGGCTACGATGCCTTCCTGTCTCTGATCTGTCCCAAGAGGGCAATGATCTTCTCTTGGTTCTCGATTTTCTGCCGGGCCACAGCCCTCCATCATATCGACAAAGGTCTGCCACCGAGCCGCCTGCCCTGAGCCTGTCGAAGGGCACGGTTGGCAGAACCAATTGGTTATGATTT
>CAZGJP010000210.1:0-5088 GCA_964526605.1 uncultured Lentisphaera sp. | reverse complement strand
GGTATAAGGGAATCATGGAAACCAGGCGTAATGGGGCTTAGACCACCACGTTAAAATGTACGTCAAAATCGGTATACTGCAGCACGCGACATTCACAATCCCCGACTTCGAACACGGATACTGCACCGACGACAACGCCCGCGCACTGATTCTCATGGTCCTGCTCAAGGAGCTAGGAGAGGACTTCCCGCAGATGCAAAGGCTCGTCTCCGGCTACGCGGGATTCATCAACAGCGCCTTCAACCAGCAAAAGGGCAGATTCAGGAACTTCATGTCCTTCGACAGGAGATGGACCGAGGACGTCGGCTCGGAGGACAGCCACGCAAGATCCCTCTGGGCGCTCGGAACGTGCGTGGGAAGATCGAAGGACAAGTCAATGCGGGCATGGGCCGCAAGGCTCCTCGAACTTGCCCTCCCGGCGGCGGATTCATTCAGCTCCCCAAGGGCGATGGCGCTCGCCGTGGTAGGACTGCACGAGTATCTGAGAACCTTGAGCGGTGACAGGCTCGCCAACGCGATCAGGGAGAAGCTGTCATGCAAACTCCTTGAGATGCTGAAGTCAAATTCAAGCGCAGAATGGATGTGGCTGGAGGACATAGTATCATATGACAACGCCAAGATACCTCACGCGCTCATCCTCACAGGACGATGGACCAGCAATGCGGAGATGACCGAATTCGGGCTCAGGTCCTTGAAATGGCTCGCCGACAACCAGACCGGCCCAGGCTCCCATTTCGAGCCCGTCGGCAGCGACGGATTCTGGCGGCGAGGCTCCGCGCCGGCAAGGTTCGACCAGCAGCCCATCGAGGCGCAGGCGATGATAAACGCATGCGCCGAGGCCTACAGGAGCACGGAGGATGAATCATGGCTCCTCGAGGCGAGAAAGGCGTTCGACTGGTTCCTCGGCGGAAACAGCCTCGGATTCTCCATCTACGACGCCCACTCGGGCGGCTGCCGCGACGGCCTGCACATGGACAGGGTGAACCAGAACGAAGGCGCCGAGTCCACTCTGGCATTCCTCCTCTCGCTTGCCGAAATGCACAGCCTGAGAGACACGATAATTTCCTTCGAGCACAAAAAGGAGTAGATGACCATGGAAGCCAGAAGGTTGGATTTGAACATCAATCCATCGGGCGAAAGGGCTCTGCTGAGACCCTTCTACGTGGGAAACCAGCTGCACTCGAATTTCTACGAGCCGGAGTCCGGAAGGACGCTCAAGATAATCGCCAGGATTCTATCCCTCGACGAAGCCGAGGCGGCGAAGGAGCTCTCCACCGTCCTGATTCTCTCGCGAAAGAGGCATGAACAACTCGACAGGCTCTTCGAACACAGGTTCTCCCAGATAGAACATCTCATGCCGACCGGCAGGGCTCTTTCTCCGGATCGCAGAAGGCTCATGGGCGCCTATTTCAGCTCCGAATACCTCTTCGAGGCGACGGCATTGTGCAATCCAAGCATAGTGCCGGCCCCGGGGGAACCGCAAGGCAAGGACGCGATCAGATTCATCATAAGCCTCAGAGCCATAGGAGAAGGACACATATCCTCGATCAGTTTCAGGGAGGGAACCCTGTCCGGCAAGGGGCATGTCGAGCTGACTCCACCGGCGAAAATCGTCATGGAGCCGCAGCTCCTTCCATTCCAGAACTACGACAGGATCCTCTTCAAGCGCAAACTCGGGGAACTCGGCCTCCTCGACAACTTCAGCAGAGGGGTGATGTCCTCGCTCAAGGATCCCTTCACATTCCACGAACTGCGCGCGGCGATAGATTCGACCGCAAGATCTTCGGCATCAATCTCGGCTTTCGTCCGGGACGGAATACTCAGCCTCGCGCAATCCAACTACCAAGTCGCATTCAATCCTGAAAACGACATGTCATCCCGAGTGATATTCCCGCTCACTCCAAACCAGAGCAACGGCATGGAGGACGCCAGATTCGTCCTCTTCGACGACGACGGGAAGCGGATTTACTACGCCACGTACACGGCTTACGATGGACGCCTCGCCCTCCCTCAGATGCTCGAGACCGAAGACTTCGTCCACTTCAGAGTCAGCACTCTCAACGGCCCGATGGTCTACAACAAGGGAATGGCGCTATTCCCCAGAAAGATAGCCGGAAAATACGCCATGCTCTCGCGGCAGAGCGGAGAAAACATACACCTCATGTATTCAGACCACCCGCACTTCTGGTATGAATCGAAGGTGATACTCCGCCCCGCCGAAACATGGGAGCTGGTCCAGCTGGGAAACTGTGGCTCTCCAATCGAAACACCCCAAGGATGGCTCGTACTAACGCATGGCGTGGGACCGATGAGAAAATACTGCATCGGAGCGGTTCTCCTCGATCTCGACGATCCCTCCCGCGTCATAGGAAGACTCTCCAGGCCTCTGATATCTCCGCCGGAAAAGGCCGAGCACAACTACGTCCCAAACGTGGTCTATACTTGCGGATGCCTGAAATTCAACGACACCCTCCTCATCCCATACGCCATATCCGACTCGATGACAACTTTTGCAACAGTTTCCCTGGATGAACTGCTACGTGAATTGAAAAGGCGTATCGTCTGATTACCCGCCTTCCGGGAGATGCGGCGTACGTATTCAGTAAACTACGTCCGTTTACTGAATCCGTACTAAGATAAGATGCGAAATCGTTTTTTTGGATGTAAAGATTCGCTGAACGACGTAGTTCAGTGAATATTTACGATGCGGCGGTTTTTCTTGCCAACTAGGATTGCGGAGCTATATTTTCCGCTTTGAACCACTGGTAAACATCAGGTGCTTTCATGATCAGACCGTCCAGGAGGGATTTCGCGAAAATCGCAAGGAAGGGGACGATAGTTCCGCTGGTCAGCGAACTCGTGGCTGATACAGAGACACCGCTGTCGGCATTCGGGAAGATTGCGTTCGACAGGAATGGAAAGCCGTTCAAGCATTCCTTTCTGCTCGAGAGCGTGGAGGGCGGCGAGAACATAGCCCGCTACTCCTTCCTCTCCGCGAACCCGGAGTCGGTAATGCTCTGCAGGGACGGCGATGCGACGCTTTTCGAGAAGGGCAGGGCGGCCCGAAAGATAAAGGGAAAGGACGTATTCGAGAAGATACAGAATGCCGTGTCGGAGTTCAAGCCTGTGAAAATCCCGGGACTTCCCCCCTTCCACGGCGGCGCAGTCGGCTATTTCTCATACGATGTGGTGAGCGAGGCCGAGACGACCGTGGTCCAGCCCGCCAAAAGGCCGGTGGACTGTCCTGACGCCTTCTTCATCTTTACCGACACGTTGCTGGCCTTCGACAGGGTCAGACATGTGATACAGATAATCGCCAACGTGAAGATAGACGGGGCGAAATCGCCGTCAGACCTCTACGACGAGGCCGTCGGGAAGATAGAGCAGATAAGAGATGCCATGAAAAGGCCGTCCTCGAATCTGCCTTTCGCGGAAATCCCAGACGAAATCCCGCGGAAGCCGGTCCGATCGAACAAGACCCCAGCCGAATACAAGAAAATGGTGGAGAGGACGAAGAAATACATACACGACGGCGACATAATCCAGGCGGTCATGTCGCAGAGGTTCTCCGCCCCGCTGAAGGCAAGTCCCCTCTCGGTCTACCGCGCCATAAGGATGCTGAACCCGTCGCCCTACATGTTCATACTCAACTGCGGCGACCACTCGCTGGTGGGAGCGTCTCCAGAAGTCCACGCGAAATGCCTCGACGGCGAGATAACCGTCAGGCCCATCGCCGGCACGCGCAAGAGAGGCGCGGCTCCAGCCGAGGACGAGGCCTTGGCGGCCGAGCTCCTCGCCGACCCCAAGGAGCGCGCCGAACACATCATGCTTGTCGACCTCGCAAGAAACGACATCGGAAGGGTCGCCGACACCTCCTCGGTGAAAGTGGACGAATTGATGCTTGTCGAAAAATACAGCCACGTGATGCACATCGTCTCGAACGTGAAGGGCAGGATCGCCAGCGGGCTCAAGGCCGACTCCGTCATGCGCTCGACATTCCCGGCGGGAACTCTGTCCGGAGCCCCGAAGGTCCGAGCCATGCAGATAATCTCCGAACTCGAGGGGGAAAGACGCGGCCCATACGGCGGAGCCGTCGCCTATTACTCATACGAGGGCAATCTTGATTCATGTATCACGATAAGGACTGCCCTGCTCAAGGACGGGACGGCATACATCCAGTCCGGGGCGGGCATAGTCGCCGACTCCGTCCCGGAAACCGAATACGAGGAGACCCAGAACAAGGCCAAGGCGATGATGCGCGCAATGGCCATAGCAGAATGCATAGACCGTGGAACCAATCGGCCGGGCGCCTAGCTCGGGAAATGAAAGGTAGGAACGAATCTCCGAGCCGTCCGAAAACGAAAGGTAGGGACGCCACGCCGCTTGCCCGCCATCCCGAGGCGCTCGCGCGCTCGGGGCGTTCCATCGGCAATTTTGCAATTGGCTCAAACTCAACCTAAAATTGGAGGCATTATATGTCTACTCGACAAACCGGATTCACGGATCTGCCGATTGAAAACCTTGCGAACGACATCCTCGATGAGAGGACTACGTGAAGAGCATCGCGGAATTCATTTCCCTCTGCGAGACTCCCATGACTATTGCGATACAGGGCGACTGGGGTAGCGGTAAGACGAGTATAATGTCCATGGTTAAGAACGAGCTTGACAGCAAGCGGATATTGGAAGTGCTGATCAACACATGGCATTATTCAATGTTCAGGCAGGACGAATATCTCGGACTGGCCGTCATCCATGCGATGGTGAAAAAGCTCTACGAGTCACTTGGCATCGAGGCGGAAAAGAAGGATACCCTTGGCGGCCGCATCACAAACAGCATAGGTAAAATCGGCAACTTCCTTTCAAAGGTACAGATAGGAGTGCCGGGAATACCCATCTCCGCTGGAGTCACCTTTAAGGACTTGAAGGACTCATTCACGAAGGAGAAGGATGGCTCTGTAGAGATGGAAAACTTGTCTGAAATCGTCCTCGGTCTCAAGAATGAATTCAAATCTTTAGTCGAGAAGCACATTTTTGCAACCGGCAGGAAGGCGGTCTTCTTCATGGATGACCTGGACAGGATCAGGCC
>CAZGJP010000209.1:0-5105 GCA_964526605.1 uncultured Lentisphaera sp. | reverse complement strand
GGAGCATGTTCCGAATTTACTTCCCGCTGGTTGCTGGCGAAGACATCCCATCTCGCGATCTACATGATAAGGCGGATATGCCTCGCGGCAACGAGACGATTCTGCTGGTGGAGGACGAGGCCACCCTTCGCGCGATGTTCAGGGAACAACTCAGGACGATAGGATATGAGGTTCTCGTCGCCTGCAAAGCTTCCGATGCGCTGGAACTTGCAAAAATCCACGAGGGACGGATCGATCTGCTGCTTTCCGACGTTGTAATGCCTGAGATGAACGGATTCGATCTGGCGAAACAACTGAAGCATGCTTGGCCGCAGATAAAGGTTCTTTTCATGTCCGGATACGCAAAGCCCAAGGACGTCCATGGGATGCTAGATGCCGATGTCAACTTCGTCCACAAGCCAATTCCAATGCTTGAGCTTGCGCTCAAGATCCGCAAAATTCTAGACGATGGCAAAAGTTCCCTCACAAGCATATCAAAAACAGGAGGATGTAAATGACTGCATGTCCAATCGCACTGGCCGTCGGATGCAAAAAATGCCCGATAGTGAAGATCTGTCCGCTCAAAAACATCATCGGAGACTACAAGAATGCCGCGAAGAAACAGGACGTCTCCAAGGAGAAATGAGATCTGAGACACGCCCGGACAATGAGCCAAATCTAGCCCGTTTTTTCCCGTTGCGGTGTCCGGCATTCAACCAAATCGGCCGTTGCAGATCAGAACGGCGGGAATGGCAGACCGAGCAGCCAGTCCATGAGGACATCGTGTTCCGCCGCGCTCGATATGCTTAGGCAGTTGATCGGATGGATATCGATATACGCCATCCGCGAATTTTGTCAATCCCTTTGCAGGTGTCTCTTCAGAAAATCCAACATGTCATCGTCCATCCCAGGATACCACGCGGAATGGTCGCCGTTCTCAATGTAATGGGTCTTGCATTCGACCCCATTTCTCCGCAGCTCCTTCTCGAGCGATCTGCTGTGCTCCACCGGGACAGTCCTGTCGGCGGTCCCGTGAACTATGAAGACAGGGGGGCTGTCCTTCGAAACATATGACACGGGAGAAACGGACTCCATCTGCTCCTTGTTCAGTATCCCTCCCGGACTTCCAATCTTCTCCCTACCGTCATATTCATGCCCCAGGAACAGATACACGAACTCATGGGCTTCATGCCTGACCTTGTCGAGCAGGAAGAAATCAGCCGGCCCCGCCCGGTCGACTATCGCGCGGACCTTGGTGGACATCCTCCTGACTGGATCCTCCGAGGAAGGATCGGCCTGGTCCGGATGCAAACCCGTCCAAAGAGACAAGTGCCCGCCGGCCGAATGCCCCTCGAGAGCGATCCTTCCCGGATCCACATTCCATTCTTCCGCCTTGCTTTTCACGAACTGCAGCGCGTATGCGCAATCCTCGACCTGCGCCGGGTATGTCGCCTCCCCCGAAAGCCTGTAGTCTATCGTCACCCATGAAATCCCTTCGGCCACGAGTTTCACCAGCATGGGACTTGCGCTGTTCTTGTTCCCCGCCCGCCATCCACCTCCATGGATGGAAATGACAAGAGGGGAAGGCCTCCCGGATTCAACTATCACCGCATCCAGACATATCTGCCTGCCATTTATGGCCCTGTAGGGTTGATCAACCAAAAACCTGGAAGCTAGAATCCGCCCCTTCATCATCCATTCCTCCGTTATTCCAGAAATTCCGGAGCGCCCTCTCCGGCCACCATGATCACAGGATTGCCATAGCGGCTGAATCTTGTCATCCTCTCCAATTTCACCTTGGAGACGTCCGGCACCTGCCAGAACGAACGCAATTCATCGACCTTCCCAGGCACCTTCACAAACGATATCTTGTCGAAGCTGATGCTCCCATGCCCCGTCCCATATGGCGCGAGGAAACCTATCGCCGCTATGTTCGCTGGAGAAAGCGGGGCATGCCTCGCCTGCATCTCCTTGCAGGAACCCTGCCCGTAGACGCATATGAAATCCGCGAACGGCACTGTCATCTCCGACCATTCACCGGCAGGAAGGTATCTGCGCGTCGAGTAGAATCCGAACGCCCCCGCGCTGCCGACATCGCCAGCCTTGATGCACTTGCTCTTGTCCGTGGCGAGCAGATAGTCGTATTTCCCGCCCGGCCCCTTGTATCCGCTCTCCTTGAAAGCCTTCTTCAAGTCCTCCGACGGGCCGATGTCGTCCCACGGGAAATCGACACCTTTCGGTGATACGAAGACCACCAGGTCCACGACATGTGACTTCCTGCCCTCGAAATCGAATGCGTAGATTGACTTGCCGCGGAGCGCAGGATAGTCCGCCTTCGCCGTGAATCTGAATGCGTTCGCATCCGGCGCCGCTCCCGTCTTGAAGGTCACTATCTGTCCCTCCTCCGCCCACATGCATTCGGCCTGCAGCGCCTTGCCGCCATCCTTCCCTTCGACAATGCCGTATCGCGGCGCCGGATACATGAAACCCTCCTCCTCTATGAATCGAGACGACTTCCGGATATAGTCGGCGATCTTCCCGGCCTCGGCCCCCGGATTCCTCCTATAGCCATATTCGAACGCCTTCGATATCGAATAGCCGTGCGCCACGGAAAACACCTTCTCCAATCCGGAGCCGGCCGCGAAATCCGCAATCGTCGAAAGCTCTTTCACTGCTGAGTTCTCGAACTTGGGGAATGGCCTGCCCTCCCCCTTCGCGACCACTTCAACCTGGTCCACGTAGATTTCCGTCTCCTCTTCCGGACGCAGTTTCTCCGGCAGGGCGATGAGATTCAGGTATATCGGCTCCTGCGCCCAGCGCGTGAAATACACCACGGGAAGATCCTTGGTGAAATTGGGCCTCCTGAAATTCCGCATCAGACGCTTGTTGAGCGAGAATTCGAGCGTCTGCCATGAATCCCCCTTACCCGCCTCCACCATCCGGGGATCGCATAGCACGTCCGAATTGCCCATCTGGCTCACCGGACAGCCCGGGGCTATTATCGCACGCCCGGAAAGGACCTTCACCTTCATGCGGATCGCATCCGACTCCGGCGGCAGGTAGGGGCATGAAAGAGCATACAGGTTCACAGTCTCCAGCGTCATGTCCTTGCCTTCGCGGTTTTTTCCGGTCCAGTCGAAACCCTTCGGAATGCTGATCCGCAGACAGCTTTTTCCCATCTCGGTCCTGTCCGAAAGCTCCACCTTCACCGGAATTCCCGGAGTGTTCCTCACTCCTCCACCTCCCTCGAAATCCTGTAGCAAGCCTATCACCACGCCCGAATCGGACTTGGCGCCGTCCGGATTCCGAAGCGCTTCCGCAGCCCCGCAATGAAGGATGGAAACGACAAACACCAGCACGGCCGGCACGGATTGAAATAGAAATCCCCTCATCGTCAACAACTCCTTTTCATTGCAACTGATCATGGAAACATCCCCCCCCCATCTCTTATTATGTCTTATTATAATACACTGGAATAAAAATGCAAACATGGCATGATGGGCCAATTGCAAAGCTTTGCTTAAACCGAAGGTGTTTTGCAATTGGCCGGTTCGAATGTATCTTGTCGGAAGACGCTGAACGGGGGAGATATTTTCGGGCTTTCCCCTGCGGAGGATCAAGACGTCTCCCTCGGATTTTTCCGGGAACGACGGAACAAAATGCGGATCGGCGGCAAGTAATATGTAGAGACACACGACGATGGAGATGATGGATCATGACAAATGACAACGACAGAGATTTGCTCGCGCGGTTTGTCGACGAGAACAATGGCGACGCCTTCGCCGAACTCGCAAGGCGTCACCAGAGAATGGTGATGTCGGTCTGCAGGAGAATGCTCGGGGACTGTCCCGACGCCGAGGATTCAGCACAGGCCGTCTTTCTGCTTCTCGCCGAGAAGGCGTCATCCCTGCGCGGACGCGATTCCCTTGCCGGATTCCTCCATCATGCCGCGAGAAACATATCCAACCACTGTCGCCGCAGCAACGCCAGGCGTGCGAAAAACGAAAAGGAGGCCGCCGAGACAATGCATGATGATTCAGGTCAATGCAGCGCCAATGAATGGAAGCAACTTCGGGACAATCTTGACAAAGCGCTGGACGCGATGCCGGAAAAGCTCAGGAATCCAGTCGTCCTGCACTACATGGAGGGTTGCACGCAGGCGGAAATCGCGGAGCAGCTTGGCGTCAGTCCCGGCACGGTAGCTTCCAGACTCAGCAGGGGGCGAGAACGGCTCCAGAACGAACTCAAGGCGGCAGGCGCAGTGTTCGGCTTGGCAGCCATAGCCAGCTTCCTCCAGAATGATCTAGCGGCAGTTTCCATCCCTGCCAACTTCGCCACAACCTGCGCGCAGACGGCTCTGGTCGTCAAAAACACCGGCCTGGCCGGTGCAGAGTCAGTGGTGTCGGCAAAAACCATTAAAATCACACAAGGAGCTCTGAGAACAATGAAAGTGGCAAGATTGAAGGCATTCGCGATCGTGACTCCCCCGGCAGTCGTAGTCATTGGAGCACCCCCGGCCTATGTCGTCCTCGCGGGCGACAACAGCGCCAAACCCGGCTTGGTAGGAGAGGGAACCGACTACCCCTTGGACGGCAAGGGCGGCGATGTCGCCGCCGAGCCAGAGATGGGCATTGACAAGTCGTCTCCAAAGTCAGATGCCGTCCTTGCGCTGATCAAGAAGCTGGCCGCTGGCGATCCCGCCCAGAAGAGGCTCGGAACCAGCCTCGATAATTCGCGGACGGCCTTTCTGGCTGCGAGTTTCAGCAAGGATGCCGTTGACGTCTACGGGACTTCGGTCCATCAGGCATGCGAAGCATACATGAATTCAATGTCCGCCGATGCAGCGGCAAAGGAGAAGTCCGGAGATCATGCAGCAGCGGACGAGATGCGCGGCACGATGAATTCGCTCCTTCCCTATTTCGATGGGGTAAAGGCGTATTTCCACGGTATGCGCGAGAAGGAGGGCGTTCGCTAGCCTGTTGCGATATTCCATCCGCAAGCTAGATTACCTGAAGCGAGCCTGCCGCGAATTTCGCGGCGGGCTCCAACATATGGAAGGAGCGGCGGATGAAAAAGATGAACATAGTGGCGGGTTTCCCCCATTTCCTGCACGGAGGCGACTACAA
>CAZGJP010000208.1:0-5111 GCA_964526605.1 uncultured Lentisphaera sp. | reverse complement strand
TTTTAAGTTGTCGCCAGGGATGAAATTTCAATATCCTTTCGCATCGGCCATCTTCTCGCCCGGCTTCGCCCCGTCGAGCTTGACCCTGGCCTCCTCCACGATGGCAGCCGTCTGGGCGGTCCCCACTCGAGAGACTCCGTATTTCTCCCTGACTTCGATGAACGCGTCGAAGGTGCGGACCTTGCCCGCCGCCTTGACCTGCACCGAGGGTTTGCTATGCTTGCGCATCAGGTCAAGCACGTGGTAGTTCCCCGCCCCCTTGTAGCCGAGCTGCCCGTCAGGCATCGTCACGTAGTTGTAGCCAGTGGACGTCTTGACGAATTCGCAGTCGAGCTTGCTGCATATCTGGCAGAGCTTTATGATCTGCTCTTCATTCAGATAGTCGGTCTCGAATATGACCTTGATAGCAGCCTTGTTGCGCTTCGTTACGGAAACCACCGCGGCGATGTCCTTCTCCACGTAGGCCCAGTCGCCCTCGACCGCCTTCGCGATGTTTATGACCATGTCAACCTCCTGGGCGCCGTCCCTGCAGACCTGCTCCGTCTCCTCGGCCTTGATCTCGGTGCTGCTGTTGCCATGGGGGAATCCAATGACGGCGCACACCATCACGTCCGAGCCGGCGAGGAGTTTCTTCGCCAGAGCGGTGTGGTATGGCTTCACGCAGCAGGACGCGACGCCGTATTTGCGCGCGATTTCGCAACCCTTCTTCAGTTCGGCATCCCCCAGCGTCGGATGCAGGAGCGAATGATCTATCATCTTCGCGATGTCCCTCGATGTCAGCTTCATGGATTTCTTCTCCTCTTGTTTCCTCCCAATTTAGGATGCCGGAAAAGAAAATCAAATTTTTTTTCAAAAAAATATTGACATTTGTCATGAGATGTCATATAATATAAGTAACAACAAAGAAATCACACGGTAAAAACCGGGAGATGAGAATATGCCGCGCTTCAAGTCAAGGCTTTCCCTTAGCGACCGGACATACGGAAAGCTGAAGGCGGGGGTCTTCTCCGGCGACTTCCGCGAAGGCGAGTATCTTCCGACGGAGGACAGGCTCTGCCGCATATACGGGGTCAGCCGCAAGACCATCCGCACGGCCTTGAAGAAGCTCGCCATGGACGGTCTGATAAATCCGAACCACGGGCATGGATGGAAACTTTCCCCTGAATCCCACCGGAAGCCAGTCGCCCTTGTCGCGTCAGTGCCTTTGGACACGCACCGCGAGTTCATAGAGACTCTGATGTCATCCCTGTCCAGCCGCGGCTATGGCCTCCTCATCCATCATCTTCCCTTGATCCCCGGAAAGGAAGGCAGGCTTTCGGACCATATGCTTCTGGATCAGATAGGCGGTGTCATCCACTTCTCCGGACTGGCCATGTCGAAGGAGGACTTGAGAAGTCTCGGACGTCTCAATATCCCCGCCGTGGGAGTCTCCCTTTCCGCCGTGGCCCCCTATGACAGCATAGCGGTGGACAGCGTCTCGGGGACTAAAATGCTCATGGAGCATCTGCTTTCCACCGGCCATAGGAAGATACTGTTCCTCAACTGTCTGATTCCGGACCCGTCCTTCAGGAAGAGGCTCGACGCCTACCGTGCCTTCGTCTCCGAGCGCAGCATTCCCTCCATCGTGATGGATCTTCCCGCGAACTGGGTGTCGCCATCCGAGGCCGTGAAGATGAACAAGCTCATAAAGACACATGGTATAGATGCCATTGTCGCGGTTACCGATGCGATAGCGAAGCACGCCATGCTCACGCAGGGAATGAAGGGGGTCGAGATTCCCGGTGACGTTTCGATAGCGGCATACGGGGATTTCGTCCCGAAGACTGAATTCATCCATTTCGGCGTGAGGGATCTGTCCGGGGTGAAGTATCCCTTTGCGGAGATGGCCAGGAAGGCGGCGGATACGATAGTGCGGAGGATGGAGGGAGACTCATCTGCGCCACATCTCACCCTTCTGCCCCCTTCCTACACCAATGGCGACTCTGTCCGCGAGAGAAGGGTGCTACCAGAGAGACGAAAAGCAGTATAAAACAAATGGAGGATATGGAGATGAAAATGCAAAATGGCGTGGGTTCGTTCCGGACTTTCTCTGGCAGGGGGTGCGCGAAAAACAGGGGGAAGGCTGAATCCATTGGGGCAAGTTTTACCTTGATCGAGCTTCTGGTTGTGATAGCGATAATCGCCATCCTCGCGGCGTTGCTGCTTCCCGCGCTGAGGAACGCAAAGGAGGTCGCCCTCGGAATTTCATGCACAAGCCAGCTCAAGTAGCTGATGCTTGCGACGCATACATATGCGACCGACTACCAAGGCGTCGTATTCGAGGATCCAAGATTCAATGCGGCGAATCCTCTTGCTGATTTCTACAAGTTCGGAATAAGGAAATGTCCGAGAGCCAAAGGTGTCATCAATGTCAATACCACACCCGCTGTAACCTACAACTACGACAACTGGACGTATGGGGCCTATGGCCGTATTTTTAGCTACTTCACCGATCTCGGGGACCATATAAACATCTACAATTTCACCGATGCAAGCCTTGCGAACTTCAAGATCAAAAGCCCGACAAACGCCTTCGTTTTTGGAGACAGTTCCGTAATACTGAATTCCTCCAAGGTTGGCGGGGCGGACTATGCCAATAAATACCTTTCCCAGAAGATGCTGGCCGGAGGTGCCGCAAATGCATGGGCCGACTACGAGCACAATTCGGCCGGCGCGATGGCCTTCAGGCATCTGAGGAGGGCTAATCTGGGCTACATGGATGGCCATTGCGGGACGATGAGCTATCAGGAGCTTGCGAGTGGACTGCACTACTACAACTTCTGGAGCAATCCAGGCCCGGTATACAATAGCGTGGACTATCCTCTCACAGCTCCCAACTCAAGCGCCCAATGACGCTTGATGCAAGAGGTGATGAATGAGAAAGACGGCGGTGTTTTTTTCTCTCGCAGTGTCTGTCTTTTGCGCGTCGTTCATCTTCTCCGCCGAGGATGGAAATCCCAGAAGGGCGGCGAAGGATCAGAAGGCCGCGAAGGATGAGATGGATGACGGGGACGACGATGTCTCCCAGCAGAAGACGAAAGGGCGTAATGTCAAATCCGGTTCGTCGTTGGGGGGGAAGGAGATAGTTTCAATGCCTTCCTTCAAGGACGATGCGGAAGCTTGGACTCCCAGGCCGGACAAGTCCAGGACCGAGACTGTCCGTGTGAAGGTAGTTGATTTCGGGCAGGTTAACTGCAGGGGCTTCGAGGATGTCCACCTTGGCGACAAGTTCGCGAAAGGCGAGCTTCAGGTCAGGCAGATACACAACGACTTTTCATTCGATGTTGACGGAAATCCGGCAACGAGGGATTGGGTGGAATACATTCCATTCAGCCTGAGATCCCAGTTGAATCCTGAATTTCCGCTTTGGAACGATGCCCATGCCAGCTCGAAGTTCTACGGTGGTTTTGTCTTCCTCTACGCAAACGGTAGTGCCAGAGGGGGGAGGGGCATCACAGAGCAACTTGTGAATGCCAACGAGACTGACAATCTGATGCAGCCCGCCAACAACTGGGCCCTGCATATGCTCAATCCGTTTGAGGGAAGTCCGTTCAAGGCTTGCGCCGCATGGATATGGAAGAAGGAGGACTTTCCCCACCTTGCCAATTCCCCCGATGCGAGGATTTCATTCGACAGCTCAAGCCGAATCGCCCATTTCAACCAGCGCTACTACGGCGGATGGGAGGGGATCAGGTTCATCGTCCAGGAAGGGGAGCAGTTTTTTGTCTCCGAGCAGATGCCAAACGAATTCAAGACCGACTGCAAGGTCGGATGCGGTGGATTCCAGATCAGATCAATGGATCCGACCAAGGCGCAGTGGGGCAGATGGAATCCAAGGGAGGGAGGATTCGACATGTTCTTCGATCCCTCGACTCCAATGGCGAAAATGGCGTTCAACGACATAAGGGCTGTCGGATGGTATATAGCAAAAAACAAGCTGGACGAAAACGGAGTGGCCGTCAAGTGGGAGGCCTTCGAATGCTACGCCAATGTAACACGCCCCGAAGTCCCATGCGAAGTCCTCGATATGAAGAAAATAGACGATTTCCACATCTCGACCACGGAAGTCCCCTACCATGTCTGGAAAAAGGTCCGCGATCATGCCGCAGGCGGAGGGCAATGGGTTCTTGAGCCGGAGCCATCCATGTTCGACAAGGACGGCGACATGGGTAGCATGGACTACGGATTCCTGCCCCATAGCCAGAAGGAGCCGGTCACCGGCATTACTCTATACGACGCCATCGTCTGGTGCAACGCTCTCAGTGAGGACGAGGGAAGGGATCCGGTATATTACAGCGATGCCAAGTTCCAGAATGTCTTCAGGAAGGCCGTTGAGAGCATATGGTTCAAGGATACGAAGCTTTTCGAGAGACCGACGATATACGTGAAATGGGAGGCGGACGGCTATCGTTTGCCGACAGATGCCGAATGGGCTATGGCGTTAGGGTCGTCTGGTAAGTCGGACCAATCGGGCGTTTCGTCATCCACGAAGCCGGTAGCTACTGGCAAGCCGGCCACCAACGGTCTTCACGACATGCTTGGGAACGTATGGGAGCTTATATGGACATACGGTGATTTGATGGCTCCAGATCCGGGAAGCATCACCGTCGCAGGAGGGGCCTTCACCGGAGACTCGTCGAAGAATCAACTTGAATTCTCATCGTCGCCGGACGGTTCCAAGCCATACGACGGAAATTTCAACATCGGGTTCAGGATAGTCAGACGTGATTTCGGCCTCAAGAAGCCCCCGCAGGAGGCATCCATCCCTTCGAATCTCGTTTGGAAGATAGCCAGGAATGACATGGCAAAAGCATCCCCTCCGGGAAAACCTGATATTGCCATGGCGGAAATAAAGGGTGGAAGCTTCAAGATGAGCGGAGAGAAGAAGAAGGTCGAAGAGTTCGAAATGTCTGGCTTCAAGATCGGAGCCACCGAAGTCTCATATCGGCAGTGGAAGATAGTCCGAGATTGGGCTGAATCAAAAGGATATTCTTTCGACCATCGTGGCGACATAGGTAGTATGGACTACAAGAACTATATCAACACCCACAGCCCGGACGAGCCGGTCGCAG
>CAZGJP010000207.1:2460-5127 GCA_964526605.1 uncultured Lentisphaera sp. | reverse complement strand
TGAATTTTTTCATCACATGGTAGAATCTGCCATGCCGTTTCCCGTCCACCGTCTGAACCCTCGCGGAATAGTCTATGTGCGTTATCGCCGGAATGTCCGATCTCGGCACATTGACCCTCTTGCAGAGGTCGGGATCCTCCCTCATCGTCCTCCTCTGCTCCTCGTTCAAGGCTACCCTGTGCTTCTCCCTCACTGGCGCGACGATGAGCATGTAGGGCGATTCGCGGTCGAGCTCGAAATACTCATCCACATCCTCGGCCAGGACGCATGGGGCGAAAGGTCGGAACGACTCGCGGTATTTGATCTTGAGATTCATGACCGACTGCATCTTCTCGCTTCGCGCATCGCCGATTATGCTCCTGGCTCCGAGCGCCCGGGGGCCGAACTCCATCCTGCCGTAAAACCAACCTATCACCTTCCCGGCCGCAATGCTTTCGGCAACCCAGTCAATCATCTTCTCCTCTTCAATCTCGTGGAATACGGCCTTTTTCTCCTTGAGCAGGAATCTTATCTCGTTGTTCGAGAATCTCGGCCCAAGCAGCGACCCCCTCTGGGAGTCGCCACGACAAGGCTTCCTCTCGCGCCCAAGAAGCTGATGCCATAGGAAAAGCGCGGCCCCCAGAGCCCCTCCCGCATCTCCGGCCGCCGGTTGAATCCAGAGATTTTCGAAAATGCCCTCCTTCAATATCTTGCCATTCCCCACACAGTTCAGAGCGACCCCTCCGGCAAGACAGAGATTCCGCGAACCAGCCGTCTTCAGGGCGAACTTCGCCATCTTCATCATGACTTCCTCCGTCACGGCCTGTATCGAGGCGGCGATGTCCATCTCCCTCTGCGTTATCTCGCTCTCGGGATCCCGCGCCGGACCACCGAATAACGCCGCGAATTTCGCATTCGTCATAGTCAGACCCTGGCAGTAGTTGAAATAACACATGTCCATCCAAATGGAGCCGTCATCGTAGATTTTAACCAGCTGGTCTCTTATTACATCTGCATAAACCGGCTTCCCGTAAGGAGCCAGCCCCATGAGCTTGTATTCCCCGGAATTCACCTTGAAACCGGTGAAATAGGTGAAGGCCGAATAGAGGAGACCGAGAGAATGCGGGAAGTGCATCTCCTTCAGCATCTCGATCTTGTTGCCACTGCCCCTCCCTATGCTCGCCGTCGCCCATTCGCCCACCCCGTCCATCGTGATTATCGCCGCATCATCGAACGGCGACGGAAAGAACGCGCTCGCCGCATGCGACTCGTGGTGGTCGGGAAAGACTATCCTGCCCCTGAACCCCTCCCCGAGTTTCTTCCGAATATCTTTCTTCATGAAGAGCTTCTGCTTCAGCCAGAGCGGTATGGCCTGCGAGAACGAGTTGAAACCGGAAGGGGCAAAGGACAGATATGTCTCGAGCAGACGGTCGAACTTCTGCAATGGCTTGTCGTAGAATACGACATAGTCAACATCGCCCGCCCCGATTCCAGCCTCCCTAAGACAGTATCCAATCGCGTTAAGCGGAAAACCGGGGTCGTGCTTCACCCTGGTGAAACGCTCCTCCTGCGCCGCCGCGACTATCTCCCCATCGCGACAAAGCGCCGCCGCCGAATCATGATAGTATGCAGATATGCCGATTATGTTCATGAAAAATCCCTTTCAAACATTTCTTTGCCCCCATACCTCCCAAAAACTCCGCTTCGGGTCTTCGTATAGAGCCAGCATGCATTCAGCTATCCTTCTCGGATCATGCCACTTCCTAACGAAATTAAGCCCCATAGCCGCTTTTTCAAGCCTCAAATCGGGGTTCAAGATGAGATCCTCCAGCTTTTCCCCGATCTCCGCCGGACACGCCGATATGATCGGCAATTCCCGCGCCATCTCATGCGGGATACGCTTCAGAAATTCCTCGTTGACAAACGACATCACCGGAAGGCCGAACGCCATCGCCTCGACCGCGGCACCTCCGTACCAGCCGACAAGCAATTGGTCAATGAAAATGTCGCTGTTGCGATATTCCTCGAATACCTTCTCCTGACTCATATTCTCCATCAGCACAAAATCAAAGTCATGCCTCTCCTTCAACTTCATGACAGCCTCTTCCACATATTTCGTCCCCTTTATCGCCCTGTCGCTGGGCGCGTGAAGAATACGCAAATGCCCTCCCGCACGGCTTCTCCGCTGAAATTTCTCAGCGTCTTCCGGGAAAATCGGGGAATAGGGGACAAATTCCGATCCGGGAACAAAAGCCAGAAGATCGGGATTAAGACAGAAAACCTTGTCCGCCAAAGCTGTCACACGCGATATGTTAGTCCTCCTCATCCGATCGGACTTTTCTGAACACCAACCGTGCGAGCATTCGTCTTTCTTGCATGCAGAAACATCGTTCTTCGCAGATTGTATCCTCATTCTCGCATCGCATCCCTGATAGGTCATGAAGACCCTCTTCCCAAGTCGTTTCAATATTCGCAGATCCAGATGGTTGAAAAAATCAAACCTTACCCCGAAACCGAGAAATGTCCTCCCGAAATAGAAATGAAATACATCATGCCTCGCAAAGTTGAATATACCGAAGACCATGATCTTGAATGCATTGACGACCTTGCCCAACCTCCCCTTCTGGTAGAAAAACAGCATCGAGTAGGTCCTGTCCGCAGGATAAAACCCGAAATTAGGCACAAAAT
>CAZGJP010000207.1:0-2443 GCA_964526605.1 uncultured Lentisphaera sp. | reverse complement strand
GTTGAATGGACAATGCAATATCTTCATGGTTTCAGATGCAACCGTAAAATTCGACAAGTCTCCGCGTCAATTTCTCATTGTCATGGATTCTTTTCACCTGCTCCCTCTGTCTCTCGCCTATACTTCTTGTCTCATCCGGAGAGACCAATAGCTTCCTCAGCACCTCAAAAACCGTTTCTGGCGAGGCCTCGACCAACTCTACTCCATCCAGATACTTTCTGAGATCCTCCCTGATGTATGCCACAGTGGCCGTCCCCAATAGCATCGATTCTATCTGCGAGTTCGCGTAGAACCCCATCATGAGCTTTCCAACTGCAATATCCGCTCCCTTGTAGTATGCCAAGGTATCTTCGTAAGGACACCGCTTCAAAATGTCAAGATGGACGTCGAATCCCTCCGCCTTGAGCTTCTCGACCGCCGCGACAATATGCCTCGTCCCATCTATCCCCTCGTGGTTCGTCGCATGGACTATCTCAAATTTAGCGCCGGATGCCCGCTTTGCCATAATCCGCTCACCATTCACGAGAGGCGCAAAGAATGGAATATATTTGGCGTTGGGCTCGAAATCGAGCAAGTCGGGAGTCGTCACAAGAAAAACATCCCCAAAACGCTTGGCAATCCCTCTCAAGCCTGACTTCCTGCGATTTTCGCAGTAGGACTTGTCGTAATCGCACTCCTCGCACGAGTTATGACTGGCAATACCACCTGACGTGTAGATTTCCGGACTGCGAATATCGCAGCCACGGTAGTGAACCACAATCTTCGTCCCAGTCCGCTTCAGGAACGGCAACTCCCAGCCGGATTCCGATGCGAAACGCAGAGAATGGCTGTGGACAATCCTGTAGCGTAGAACGATCCTGTAGAAACGAATCAATTCGAAGAAGAATTGGATGCAACTCAACGGGACAAAGGGATTGACCAGAAAATCCGCGCCGGCATGGTCGGCCTTCAACCAGGAACTCTTCGAGAACCTATGCGTGAAAGCCATGTAGTCGGCCTTCAAGCCAGCAGCCTTCAGACATCCGCACATTATCCTCGGCTGCAAGGTGAGATGGCCGGTGTGAAGGACATCCCGGTCCTTCTTAACTCTCCCAGGAGGCAATATGGCAGCCACCACCGGCAGTATCAGCAACCGCTCGAGCCAATATACCATGTCCGAAAGGAAAATGATTATGCTTTTCAATTTGCTTTCCATCGTCCAGTTTCAAGTTTCCAATCTCAAGCATCAAGCATCAATAAATCTCGAATACCAGGCCACGAAACAATAGATGTACCATAGCCTTGTCGCGGTTCCCATGTCTTCCCTCGCCGAGAGCATTGTTCTTATCGCGTCCCTTTTGAAAAACTTCTCCGTGATGGATTGCTGTTCTCCCAACAGTTTCTCGAACGGATTGCCTTTGTTCATCATGAGCTCGTGCAGAGGAAATCCAAATCCCTGCTTGGGCCTTCGAACCGCCTCCACACCAATCACATCCTCGGCGAGCGACTTCAGTATCCGCTTCTTCTCCCAGCGGCCACCTGCCTTCGCGTATTTGTACTCCGGCGGCAGGGAGAACGCGAACTCGACGATCCTGTAGTCGAGCAACGGAGACCGCAGCTCCAGCGAATTCAGCATGCTCATCCTGTCAACCTTCACGAGAATGTCGTTGTGCAGATATGTCCTTAAGTCGCAATACTGGCAGTCGGTCAGCCAGTCGGATGAATTCTCCAAGTATGAATCGTGCGATGCGTCCGCGCCTTCCATGAATTCCGAACGAAGAACATCATTCAAGGTATCAGGACTCCACAACGTCATGGTCTGTCGGTGCAATGTCTTGTAGTTCTCTCCTGGAAATAAACCAGTTTTGCCGACAATGTTCCTAATCCTCTCCGGAATCCTCAGCCCCATCACGCTTGAGGGAGGGGATCCATCCATTCCATTCCTGATGTAATCGTAGGAATTATATCCCGCAAATATCTCGTCTCCGCCGTCGCCAGTGATGGACACCTTATATTTCTGAGCCGCAATTTTGCTCACCGCATGGGTCGGCAGCGCGGATGAGTCCGCAAATGGCTCTCCAAAGCATGACGCTATTGCCTCGACATTCTCGAAGCAATCCGGCCTGACTATTTCAAAGTGGTGCTCGATACCAAGTTTTTTTGCTGTTTCCACTGCAAACTTCGATTCGTCGAAGGAGGAATTCTCGTATCCGATCGTGTATGCGGTGAATCCTCCGCCAGCGAGTTCGGCGACGATGCTGCAGATCATCGAGGAATCTATGCCCCCGGAGAGAAACGCCGAATATGGCACGTCGCTGCGTAGCCGTATCTTCACCGCATCATAGAGCAACTCCCTCAGCCTCGCCTTCGCGTCTTCAAACGAAATGCCAGTGTCAATTCGGGGAACAAAATCCCAATAGCTCCTCTTGCGAAATTCGCCGGAATCCAAATCCAATTCGCCGCA
>CAZGJP010000206.1:0-5168 GCA_964526605.1 uncultured Lentisphaera sp. | reverse complement strand
TCCATGCTGAGCCATTCGCCAGTGCGGAACCCTTTCGAGTAGTGGAATTCGTCAGACACGCTTCCGTCTTGGGCGAAACCGATCCCTTTCCCGTCTAGGAGCAGATCGGAGTCGACCGGACATTCGCTTCTCTTTTGTCCGAACAGATGGCGTTCGACGACCATTTGCTTTTTCCCGTCAAGCTCCTTGGAGATTAGGACTTCTTTGTAGTCTGTGGCGACAATCAGAACTGCAAGGAGGAGAGAGGCGGGGAGGATTATGGCATACAAGAGAAGCAGTCCAAGCTTGGACAAGACCCCAGCGGCGTTGAATTTGATCGTGCCGACAATCGCATTAAGATGGTCTAGGATGGCTTGGCGGCTTGGCGTGGGGCTGAATAGTCTCGGGAAGCGGGTCCGAAGGCTGTCCATCGCCATCCGGTATGACTTTTCGTCCTGGACAAGCTCATTGAATGACGAGGCCACGACCCCCTGCGACTTGAGTTCATCGCATATCCCATGTAGTTTGAAGTTGGAAGTTGCCGTGAAGAGGGTGAAGGCGCCGATGATGCCCAGAATGATGTCCTTCGTGGCCAGTGCCAGGCAGAGGAAGAGCATGGCGCCTGCCAATGCGAAAAGAAGGCGGAATGTCCTGCGGTTGACGAATAGCACGTCTATATATCGTCCACCGTCCAACGGCATCATCGGGAGGAGGTTGAACGCGTTGAGGATGATCATGACCTCCGATGTCTTGTAGATGTAGTAGCTCTTGGTCGGCAGAAACAGGAAGAAGAGAAGTAGTCCGAGCATTATCCCGGGCAGGGGGCCCATGAGGGAGACGAAGCAGCTCTTCACCGCAGTGTCGCTGCCGCTTTTTCCGGAAACGGCGGCTCCGATGAAGGGAATGAAGAACATCTTGACATCCCTGTATCTGAAGAGCTTCATCGCCGCGAGGTGGCCCAATTCGTGGAGGAAAAGAACGAGGATCAGGATGAATATTTCCTGCCACTTGACTGAGATGATTTGGGAACTGAAGAAAAGAATGACAGTGACGATGAGCAGGGTGAGAGAGCCCCCAGACTTGCTCTCGGATGATTCCAACGCCACGAGCTCGGGGAGAAGGATCCCGGAAAAATCCTGCGCCGGAACCGTGCCCGCCGCCGTTTCCACGCGATCATCCACATCGGCCTCCGTCGCCATTCGTTTTCCCCATCAGGACCGCTTCGACGCGGACGGTCCTGCCGGCGTCGGCGCTGTCCCATTTGATTTTGCCCATGGAATCCGGACGCCCCTTGATTCGTATCAGGACGTCCCCGGAAGAGATGGCATCGGGATTCCTGACGGTGATCTCATATCTGGCCGATCTGAAAAGCCTCGAGACCTTGAACGACTTCCATCTCTTCGGGACGGCCGGAGCGACGGTCAGCCCGTCGTAATCCGCTCTTATGCCAAGTATCCCCTGCATGGCTCCGACAGCCATCCATGATGCTGTTCCGGTTAGCCACGCGTTCCTGCCTCTGCCGACCACGTGGAACGGCTTCTGCGAGACGAACTGGCATGCGGCATAGGGTTCCGACTCATGGATGTCCGCCATTGAATTCTTCGTAACCGGACACATCCTCATGAAGAAATCAAACGCCCTATCTCCCCTTCCAAGAAGCGATTCCGCGAATATCATCCACGACGAGGCGTGGTTGAAGACGGATCCGTTCTCCTTTATCCCACCGGGATATATGCCGACCGAGCCGATGTCCATGTCGAAGAAGTCGAAGGGCCTGTCCATCAGCTTGTGCCCGTAGGGAGTGCCGAGAAGCTTGTCCGCAGAATTCAGCGTCTTCAAGGCTTTCTCCCCGGAAGCGACTCCCGAGATCACGCTCCAAGCCTGTGGCTCGAGGAATATGGATGGACTGTCTTTTCGCGACTTCCTGGAGCCGAGCACCATTCCATCAGTCCGGAGCATTCTCTTATACCATCCCCCATCCCAGCCCTTGCTGTTGCAGATGCGCGAGACCTTGCGGCATCTCTCCATCAGGCGCGACGCCAACGTCTTCCTGCCTATAAAAGATAGAAGCCCTGCAAGCTCCCTGGTCGAAGCGCAGTAGAGCATGCTCGTGAAAATCGACTCGCTCATGCCGTCTCCCGGATTCAGTGAGTCGTTCCAGTCCGCATGCCCCGTCTGCATCAGCCCGTTCACGCCCCTCCTGTTCCATGCGAAGTCCTGGGCTGCGAGCAGATGTTCAAGCATGCTGCCAGTCTTGGTCGTCCCCTGATATTTCAACCTCTCGTCGAGAAAGCCAAACTCGCCAGTCTCCTTTATGAATGCGGCCACCGTCAGCGCCTGACAGTTGTGGTCGTCGAGAAATCCGCTGTTGCCGTATTGTCCGTTGAAAGGATTGAAATTGTGGCTCGCCGCCCCGTCGGCAGAAAGCCCCTCGGCAAGGTTCACCAGCATGCTCCTCGATCTCTCCGGCATTGCATGCATCATTCCGAGCTGGTCCTGGCAACTGTCGCGGAATCCTATCGCGCGGCCTATGCCCCACTCATAGGAGGATATCGAACGCGAAAGCACCAGCGTGGTCGCCGCCTGATATTGGACAAATGAGTTGACTGACGCGTCGAAGGCTCTGGATGGAGTCTTCACCTCGAACTTGCCGAAAATATCCCGCCACTTCATCTTGAGTTCTTCAAACGCCACGTCAACCTTTGATTCATCCCGGTATTTCACGCAGTTCCGCCTGCATTCCGCCTCGTCGCTTCCGAATCCGGTTTGATACACGATCCTGACGCTCTCGCCAGGCGCCAGACGCAAATCATGCTGTAGCGAGCCGATCGGATATCCCCCGTTCATGCAATAGTTGCTCGATCTGCCATTTTCCACCGCGACAGGGTCGCGTTCATCCCTGTAGCCACCTATGAACTTGTCACGGTCGCCATTGTAGCCGTCTATCTTCCTGTTCGAGATGTGGAATCCGTAGTTCTGCACAAAATGCATGTCGTGCAACCCCGTCCCAGTGTCGTTGTAGCTGAAGTGCAGTATCGCCTCCAGTTTCTTGTCGAATCTCTGCCTCGACACGTTCGGACAGTTGTCTATGTTCATCAAATCACGCATTGCGCCCCAAAACGCGAACTCGGCATAGCTGAAAGTTGAAATGTCCCTCTTCCTGCCGGAAAGATTCCTTATGCGGAAATCCCATATTTCCAGTGGACGATCGGAGGGAACGAAATATGTGGTCTCGGCCGAGATGCCATCGAATTCATAGCTGATTATCTGGTAGTTCGCACCAACCCTGCAGCGGAAATCTCCTCCCTTCCGCCAAGTCGGCGCCCAGCTGGCCGACCAATATCCACCACTGTCATTGTCGCGTATGTATATGTATCTCCCCGGCCTGTCGTATGGCACGTTCTGATACCTGTATCGTAGAAGACGGTAGACACGGGGATCCTTGTAATACGCCACCCCGCCACCAGTGTGGGAAATCATCGAAACAAACTCGTCGTTCATCAGATAGTTGAACCATGGGCGTGGCGTGTCCGGCCTCGTGATCACGTACTCGCGGCCGACCGGGTCGAAATGCCCGTATTCACCACTCAAGGAAATCTCCTTCATGCGCACCCCTCCTCGTTTCATCGTCCGGAAAAGACATCCATTGGATTCATCTCGACACCACCTGTTCGGTGAGCCTGCGCGGCAGACGGAATATCGAGCAGCGCTTGATTAGCTCGCGGCGGGAGAGAACGACGCCGGGCGCCACTTCCATCCTCTTCCGCCAGAACAGCGCGCCACTGGCGACGGCGGACTTTCCTTTCTTTATCTCGAGCGCAAGCGGCAGCGCCGACGGGATCCTGTTGAGTTCCAGCAGAAAGGAATCCTCCCATTTCCGCTCGGCATCTTCAAGCCTCTCCTCCGTGCGGGAGAAGGACGCTCCATCGGAAAGCTCTCCGGGAAGCGCAAGCTCCCTGCCAAGAATGTCTTTTCTAACGATTATCACTCTCCCGTCCAGCTCGTGGCGCGCGCAGCTCTTCCCCTCCGAATATATCCCCGCCTTTATCTTCCTCCATTTCTTAGCCAGTTCCGGAACGTCGGCCTGCATTATCCTCGTCCACAGCATGTCAGCCTCCTGATCGGATGCGGCAGCGCCACAGTCGAGCAGGAAATCCATCGCCTCCCTGTCGCCTATCTCTCCCTTCACCGACGATACGATCCTGAAAAGCCCGAAGGCATCCCGGGGAGAGAGCCTATTCCGGCATGAGACCCCGTATGCATCAACGATCGCAAACTCGAAGGTGCTCGGATCCACCAAAAGGTTGCCCAGATGCAAATCCGGGTGACGTACTTTCCGCGAGACAAGCTCCTTGATGAAGGCGGCTAGCGATGAGAGGAATTTCCTCTTCTTGTCCTGAGATTGGAACGCGCCGCCGAACCAATACGAGCGGGCATTTTCAAAACCGGAAAGCTCCCTGGTGACAAGAAGGGACCGCGATCCGTGCTTCGCCCAGCCGCATGGCTGGACGGTCCTTATCCCGGCGGACTGAAGCACCTTGATTGACTTATGCTCGCTCATCGCCTTCGCACGCACAGAAAAACGTATCTTGTCCATCTTGCCGCTAGGATGATTGTGCTTGACGTAGTAGGTCCCGAGCTTCCAAACCGAACGGACGGCGTTCCTCTTGACAAGCCTTGCAGCATCGTCGGAGGACAGCTCGCGGAGAGTTCCGGGGAGTCCCTCCTCCGCATCGTGCCAGACCCAGCCCGGCTGCGAGATGGACGAGGCTCCGCTCATTTAAGCCCGCATATGGCTGTAACGCTCTTCTCGGGGACAAGCTGGAACGTCTTCGTCAGCTCTATCCCATGGGAGGACATGTCCAGCGCGTCGAAAATCATCTTCTGGTTGCTGAGGAGGAAGTCGCCGAATCCGGGACTGAAGCGTGCATCCTTCGTCCTCAGCCCGTGTTTCTTGACCGTCGCCGAGACTATGCTCTGCATCTGGTCGGTTGCAGCCTCGACTATCTCCGATCCTGCGGCGTCAAGTATCAGGGCCTCGGTCATCTTCGCCCCGTGGATGTCGGATTCTATCTCGCCGGTTATCTTCCCTCCCGCAGTCGCGAAGATGAGCGCGGCGTATTGGCAGTCCGACAGGAACTTCGAAATACTGGAGCTCTTCATCGGGCGACCGCCCTCGAGTTCGACGC
>CAZGJP010000205.1:4231-5171 GCA_964526605.1 uncultured Lentisphaera sp. | reverse complement strand
CATGAAATAAAAAAAATGCGGAGACCGCTTTACTTTTACATAACAGTTTGCGCGGCATGCGGCGGCGTAGCCGTAGGCGGAGACGGGGCTCCGCGCAAACATCTTTGCGCCGGGACCCGTCTTCGTCCAGAGTGCGTCTCGTCTCTGGACTACGCCGAGGCAGGCGGCGCAAAGTACTTGATGCTCTTCCCCCGCCGATTTTCCTCTTTCCTCAAAGGGACAGTGGTTTTCTCAGAATTCCGCGAGGATGTAGAGTTTGTCGAGGGTGATCTCGAGTGCCTTTAGGACTATTCCTAGGGGGCCGTAGATGGTCGTGGAGTTGACCTTTTCGAAGCCGGGGGAGTATTCGTTGATTGCCGGCTGTTGTTGCTGGGCTGTCGTCTGTGCCGCGGCATCGTCTTGTTTTATGTCTTCGGCGATGCATGGTGCGGAGGCCAAGGCCAAGGCCAGGAATGCAAGCGGTAATATCCTCTTGAAGCTCATTGCAGCACCTCTCGTTTTTGTGTCAAGATAGTGCTGCGATGGCTTGATGTCAAGCCGCTATGCCGAAATTCAGGACTCGAAAGGTCATTGGATTCAACTTGATACCGATCTTGTTTTACAAGGAGATAACAAAGGTAAGGAAGGAATTTTTAACATTGATATACAGGATGCCCCCGCCATCGCTGTCGCAATTGCGGGTGCAACAGGATGGAAATGCAATCAAGAAATGGAATCATGGAATTTGCCGCGCTCTCAAAGAGGCCGACACCTGTCCGCGCCAATGCGGACAGCGGCAAATTCATTTTCCTCCGTTTCCTCTGTTAGCTCCTTGTGAAAAGTCTTTCTACACAGAGATAGGAAAGGTTTGGCGATTTCCGCGTTTTTCGTAGTCCGTTAGTGTTCAGTTAGCCCGCTCTGAGCTTGTCGAAGAGTGTAGATTAGTGGTGAAAAACAAAAA
>CAZGJP010000205.1:0-4221 GCA_964526605.1 uncultured Lentisphaera sp. | reverse complement strand
CGCAATGATGTGTGGCTTGCAAAACGATTTGATTCTTATTAAAAATAAAAGCATATACACCCCAGTGAAATTAAAGGGCAAAAAAAAAATTAATTTTGTTTTTTTTTTTTTGGTTAAAAAAAAAAAATGGGGTTTTTAATTTGGCCCGATCACGAAAAAACGTGGGCAGCTCGGTTTGAAATTCGAAAAATCGTTTTGCACCGTTATATTACCCCTTCGTTTTTCATAACCAGCCCTGTCGCGTGCGCGTGGGGGGCTAATTGCTAGAGACTGGCTGCAAATGAATTTTCTAGTCTGGATAAAGGATCTTCTTTTCGGGTCGTTCACGTCGGTCGCGGAGCATTTCTCGAAGCTCTACAACGACGCCATCGCGGCAGGGTTGTCCCCGGACTGGCTGGCCATCTCCAAGACATGCGCGTTCGTGGCCTTCTGGCTGGGCAGCGCGTTTTTCGCCGGCACCGTGGCGGAGCTCAAGAACCGCAGCAGGCTCGTCCATTTCATCGGCGGGCTTCTGATTCCGTGGATATACCCTTTCGTGATACTCTTCAAGCTCGAGAGGAAGTCGGACCGTCCGGTCGAGGAGGAGGAGGAGCTTCCAGAGGAGACGGCGGCGCCGAACGAGGCCCCGGAGGCGAAACTAGGGATAGACGGAGACGAGGGGGGGGAGGAATCCCCTATTGCCGAGCGCATATCGCAGGCGTTCATGAAGAAGATATCCACCGACGATCTAGGGAACAGTCGCGGTCCATTCATGTTTGTGTTCGACGACGACAAGGTCCTGCAGGCGGAGAAGATAGTCAACGCCCTGCCGGAGCATGTTGTGGTGGAGATCATCGAGAAGGCCCAGCCACGGACGCTCAGATTCCCATACGCCAAGATCAAGTCCGTGGTGAGGAAGGAGGAGTGGGATCCTGGGAACATACCTGTGATGGAGAAGGCCGAGCCGCCGAAAAAGCCGGATGCCGGAAAGACGGCGCAAAAGGACGACGGCCTTGGCGTCACGCCGACGCTCGTCTCCAAGCTCAAGCAGCTATCGAAGAACGAAATGCGGGGCGGTAGCGCGGAGGAGACGGCAAAGCTCACCATGGAGATGATGTCCAAGTCCACCCACATAGGCTCCTATGTGATACTCAAGCCGGGTATAGAGATCGGCGGATGCAGGATAATCTCCGAGATCGGCAAGGGCGGAATGGGCATGGTCTATCTGGCCAGACACACGCGGCTGGACGTGAACGTGGCCGTCAAAGTCATCTCGGCGAAGTGCGAGGACGAGAACGACCTGAAGATATCCCAGAGGTTCCTGCAGGAGGCCAAGATAGCGGCGAAGATCCGCCATCCCCATCTGGTCGCCGTCATGGATGCCGGAAAGGACGAGGCCAACGAGCTCTTCTACATAGTGATGGAGCACATGGACGGCGGCACCGTCGGGGACATGATCAGAAAGGACGGAAAGCTGAAGCAGGACGACGCGCTGAACATAGTTCTCGCGGTCGCGGAGGCCTTGTCCGCCGGACAGAAGGTGAACATCGTGCACAGGGACATAAAGCCGGACAACATCATGCTCACCTCGGAGGGAGACATCAAGCTTAGCGACCTCGGGTTGGCGAAGATCAACGAGCCGAGGATGGAACTGCATCTGACCGGAGTGAACATGGTCATGGGGTCCATCCCATACATGAGCCCGGAGCAGGCGAAGGACTTCGCGAGCGCCGACTTCAGGTCGGACGTCTACAGCATAGGCGCCAGTTTCTACCACATGCTCTCCGGGGACTTCCCATACAAGGCCGACAACCCCCTCGCGCTCATGATGAAGGCCATAAATGATCCGATACCGAATCCGAAGGCGCTAAGCCCGGATCTTGACGACGAGGTGGCCGCCGCGTGCATGAAGATGATGGCCAAGCTCCCGCAGGACCGCTTCCAGAGCCCTGAGGAGCTGGTCGCCGAGCTCACGAGGCTATCCCAGAAGATTTCAACATGAATGGATGCCGCAGATGAGATTCAAAGCAGTTCCCGCCCAAGTCTCTTTTCCGCAGATCGAGGAGGACGTGCTGGCGTTCTGGGAGAAGGACGGGATATTCCAGAAGAGCCTCGAGCAGTCCCGCTCCGGGAAGGAGTTCGTGTTCTACGATGGGCCGCCGTTCGCGACCGGCCTGCCACACTATGGGCATCTCCTCGCCGGAACCATCAAGGATGTCGTGCCAAGATACCAGACCATGAGGGGCCGCTTCGTGGACAGGGTGTTCGGATGGGACTGCCACGGCCTTCCCGTCGAATATGAGATGGAAAAGGAGTTCTCGCTGTCGGGAAAGCGCCAGATCGAGGAATTCGGCGTCGGAAAGTTCAACGAGGCCTGCAGGGCCATAGTCCTCAGATACAGCGCCGAGTGGGAAACTGTCGTCAACAGAATGGGCCGCTGGGTCGACTTCCGCAGGGGATATCGAACCATGGATCTCAAGTACATGGAGTCCATATGGTGGGTCTTCAAACAGCTCTGGGACAAGGATCTGGTCTACGAGGGGTTCAAGGTCCTCCCATATTGCCCGAGATGCTCGACCCCGCTCTCAAACTTCGAGGCCAACCAAGGCTACAAGGACGTCGAGGATCCCGCGGTGACATTGAAATTCGCCGACGCGTCCGACTGCGGCCTGTCATACCTCGCGTGGACAACCACGCCCTGGACGCTGCCATCCAATCTGTCGCTAGCGGTCGGACCAGACATGGACTACGTCGAGATAGAGGACAAGGGCGGGCGCTTCGTCCTGGCGGAGGCCAGATTGCAGGCATACTACAGGGAATCCTCCGAATACAAGCTAATCCGCAGGCTGAAGGGCCGCGACTTGGAGGGAAGAAGATACATCCCTCTCTTTCCGTATTTTGAAAAGCTCCGCGCCGACGGGGCCTTCAGGATAATCGGTGCCGACTTCGTCTCCACCGAGGACGGAACAGGCATCGTGCACTGCGCCCCGGGATTCGGAGAAGACGACTCAGCCGCCGCCAAGAAGAACTCCGTCCCGGAAGTCTGCCCGGTGGATGATGAATGCAGGTTCACCTCCGACGTGGCGGACTACGCCGGAAGATATGTCAAGGACTGTGACAAGGACATAATCCGGCGCCTGAAGGAAGAGGGCAGGCTCGTCAGCAGGGGAAGCATCCGCCACAGCTACCCCCACTGCTGGAGAGATGACGTCCCGCTCATCTACCGCAGCATATCCACGTGGTTTGTCAGGATAGACCGCGTCAAACAGCTCATGCTCGAGGCCAATTCGCAGATAAACTGGATCCCCGACCACATCAAGGACGGACGTTTCGGAAAGTGGCTCGAAAACGCAAGGGACTGGGCCGTGAGCAGAAACAGATACTGGGGCTGCCCACTGCCCATATGGAGGAACCAGGAGACGGGAGAGATCCTCTGCTTCGGCTCCGTCGCCGAACTCGAAAAGGCGTCCGGCGCGAAAATCGACGACATACACAAGCATTTCGTGGACGACATACGCATTCCGTCCTCGGTGAATCCATCGCTGACCCTATCGAGGGTGCCACAGGTGCTGGACTGCTGGTTCGAAAGCGGCGCCATGCCCTATGCCCAGCAGCACTATCCCTTCGAAAACAAAAAACACTTCGAGGCGAACTTCCCAGCCGAGTTCATCGCGGAGGGGCTGGACCAGACGAGAGGCTGGTTCTACACCCTCGTAGTCCTCGGCGCCGCTCTGTTCGGCAGACCAGCGTTCAAGAACGTCGTGGTCAACGGCCTCATCCTAGCGGAGGACGGACAGAAGATGTCGAAGAGAAAGAAGAACTATCCGGATCCGAAGCTGATCTTCGACAAATACGGCGCAGACTCCATGCGCCTCTTCATGCTCGGATCGCCCGTGGTCCGCGCCGAAGACCTCAAATTCTCGGAAAACGGAATAAAGGAGGTGATGCGGTCGGTCCTGATACCGATCTGGAACTCCTACAGCTTCCTCGTCACCTATGCGAACCTCGACGGATGGGAGCCGCAGGACGACCCGCTCCCGCCGGCCTGTCCCGCCAACCCGCTCGACAGATGGATACTCTCATCCCTCTCGGAAATGACCGTGGAGATAATGGAGCACATGGACAACTACCGCCTCCAGCCGGCGGCGTGCAGATTCGAGAAGTTCGTCGACGACCTCACGAACTGGTACATCAGGAGAAGCAGGAGAAGATTCTGGAAGAGCCAGAACGACCAGGACAAGA
>CAZGJP010000204.1:0-5184 GCA_964526605.1 uncultured Lentisphaera sp. | reverse complement strand
GGCATATCCCGCCTAGCGCGACAGCCGTCATTCCATACTGGTTCATGGTTCTCTCCTTTACCTTAGTTGTTGTCTTTACGTTGCATGAAAAACCTTCAATGCCCCGACGCTGCGGAGCCTATGAAAATGACTGAAAGAAGCGTGAACACGAACGCCTGTATCACGACCACGAGGATCTCGAGCATGCTTATGAAAAGCGCCATCGGAACCGAGAGCAGAGCCGCGAGGGGGTGGACTATGAATATCAGGGCGATGAGGGACACCATGACGAAATGCCCGGCGAGCATGTTCGCGAAGAGCCTGACCGCGAGGACAATGCCTTTGATGAATATTCCGGCCGTCTCTATCAGAACTATGAAGAAGGCTATCGGCTTCGGAATTCCATGCGGTGCCATGTTCGCGAAGAATCCGACCGGGCCGAGATGGACCACTCCGTTCCCGATGATGCAGGCGAAGCTTATGCCCGCAAGCCCCAGCGTGACATTTATGTTCCCGGTGGCCGTTGAAAACAATGGTATCATTCCAATGAAGTTCGCCGTCAGTATGAAAAGGAACAGCGTCGCGAAGAATCCCATCCATTGGCGGCCCTGCTCCTCGCCCATTATCGGATATACGACGCTGTCGCGGATGAACAACAGCACCGGCTCGAGGAAGGCTCCGACACCGTTGGGAATGACCCCGGCATTTGAAAATGCGGCGAGCGACAAGGTCGCGACAATGCCGGCGCTTATCAGAAGCATGAGGACATGCCGGGTGAAGCGGATTTTCAGCCCGAATATGTTCAAATCGCTGAGTTCGACCGACGGAGCGAAAGGCAGAGGCGCCCATGACTGGCCGTCGGAGACATGGTGGAGCAATGTCCCGCCAATGTCCTCGCCAGCTCCAGCCTGCGCCATGCAGATGAACAGAGCTAATAGTATTATGTGTCTTGCTTTCATTTTAGCGGTCCGCCCCGCCCGCTTCGAGAAAGAAGTAGTCGTCTTTCGGGAAAAGGAGGGGGAATCAGGACGATTGGCGTTCTAATATGCACGCCACAACTGGATTTTCAAGCATGAATCGAAAATTTATTCGATGAATTCGCATAGACGCGAAGAATCTTCGCGATCCCGACGCTGGAGACTATCTTCACGCCACAAAGCTCAAGACCGTAGTATCGCCCGAAATGTCTTTTGTCGCTTGTCCACAGCAAAGCGCAGTTCCCGGCCTTTGCGGACGAGATTTTCATTTCAGGACATCCGCGGTATAGTATGGGAAAAAGTGGCTCATGGAAGAGATCTTCACATCATATGTAGAGAGGTTTTCAGACAAGCTTCTCGAATACGCGCCGAGGATGACTACCGCGGTCGCCGTCCTCGTGGTCACGCTCCTGGTGTCAATGGCCATCAGGAGGACCATCGTGGCCGTCGCGACCAGGCACAAGCTCTCCGGACAGAAGATGGAGGTGTCCAAGCTCATCGCGAGCGCCGCAAGCTCCGCTGTCGTAGTCCTTGGAATAATCAGTTCGCTTGGCACGCTAGGGATCAACATTTCCGCTTTGATAGCCGGTCTCGGCCTCTCCGGCTTCGCGCTCGGCTTCGCTCTTAGAGACGCGCTCTCGAACCTTCTCTCCGGCGTGCTGATAATACTATACCAGCCGTTCAAGGTGGGGGACAGGATCGTGGTCGCGGGCTTCGAGGGGGACGTCTCCGAGATCAATCTCCGCTACACCATTCTCCGTTCGGACGGGAACAAGTTCCTCATCCCGAACGCGAACATATTCAGCAACACAGTGACTGTGAAGGGAAGGAACTAGTGCCCGGCACTAGCCGCAATCGGCTTCCACGAATAAAACGGAGAAAACAGCATGAAGAAAACAGTGATGATCGTCCTGGCATCAGTCCTGCCTCTTGTGGCCGGCGCCCAGGAAGCCGGTTTCGCGGAACTCTCCAAGGCGGAGCAGATATACGGCGGGGCCATCACCGGCGCGGAACTCAAGGGCAAGGTCGTCTTCCTCGAATACTGGGGCATCAACTGCCCCCCGTGCAGGGCGAGCATTCCGCATCTCGTGGACGCACAGAAGGAGTTCGCCAAGACCGGCAGATTCACGGTCCTGGCCTCGCACGTCCAGGACGGTCCCGACAAGGCGAGGGACTTCTGCAAGGAGAACAAGGTCAACTTCCCGGTCTTCCAACAGTTCCGGGAGCCCGCCGCCCCTTGCGGGAGCGGAATCCCGTCGGCATTCATCATAGACCACACGGGAAAGGTCGTCGAGAAGGGACATCCGACAGAACTTCTCAAGAAGATCGGGGACTACGTGAAGAAGGCTCCGACGAAGTATTTCATGATATCAAGCACCGAAGTCAAGCTTTGGGTCTCCCAGGCGAAAACCCTCGCTCCGAACAAGCCCGTCCTCCAGTTCCTGAACCAGCTCAAACAGGCGGCGGAGAAGGACGACGAGAAGGGCAAGGAGGCCAAGGCCATCGCCGAGGAGATTGAATCATATGTGGGCGCCCAAGTCGCGAATATCGCAAAGTCCGCCGAGACGGCCCCGGCGCAATCCTTCCTCGACCTCCAGGACTTCCTCCTCCTTGTCAAGGGCATGGAGCAGGAGGCCGAGGCGAAGACGCTCTCCGACAAGCTCAAGTCCGACCCGGAGCTGGCGAAATTCATTCCGGCCGTGAAGGAGCTCCGACAGATCAGGCGGAAGATCGAGGACAAGCCCACCAAGGCGCTCGACAAGCAGCTCGAGGCGGCATTGAAGAAGATCGAGAAGTTCAAGGAGAGCAAGTCCGCGGCGGTCGCGGCGGAGGCGGAATCGCTGGGAAAGGAATGACTGCCCCCCCCGCTCGGGCCGGGTTCAAAACGCATTGGGAACCCCTATGGCATCTTCCTTGACAGAGCCTTGCGGAAATCGCGCGGGGACTTGCCGGTGAGGCGCTTGAACGTCTTCGACAGATGGAACGCGTCGGAGAAGCCGCATTCTTCCGCAACAGAGGACAGCTTCGCGTCGGAGCCCGAGAGCAGCGTCCGTGCCTTCCCGATGCGCCTGCGTATGACGTATTGAAGCGGGGATGTCGAGAACGTCCTCTTGAACAGCGCAGAGAAGTATGTCCTCTCGTAGTTCGCGATTTTCGCAAGCCTGCCCAGCTCCAGCTTCCCGCAACAGTGCCTGTCCATGTAGTCCAGCACAGGCTTGAACCTCTCTATGGCCGCCAGCTCCCTCGGATTCCTCTCCGCGGTGTCGCGCATGAAGAACAAGGACAGCAGATCGAGGAGAATTCCCCTCGCCCGCAGGTGTGCTGAGAGATCATCCCTTTCCAGAAGTCCGAGAAGCTCGATCATCCTCTTCTCCAAAGGGAGGCCATCCTCCGGTCCGTGCACGGACGTGAACGGATGCGTGGAGAAAAGGTCGAGATGCCCCTCGACCAGAATCCTGAAGTGGAGCCATATTATCCTGCATGACTTCCTGCACCTGAACTTCATGTTTGCGGCAGGAGGCACTAGGAAGAACTTGCCCGGACGCATATCGAAATACCTGCCCCCATGCCATGTCTCGGCGGACCCCTTCGCCACGCAGTAGAGCCGGGCGTAATCCTCGTCGAAGGTCTGCCCCCTCCACCTCGTGTCGAGCAGAGAATTACCGCGCTCCAAAAAGTCAATCTTCAGCATCGATTCGCCGCCAATCATCCGGGACTCCTTCAATAACACAATAACATACATGTAAAACACAAAAAAAACCATTTTATATATGCTTTTTTACATTAAATTAGGCGGGAACAAGGAAGATGCTATTTTCCAACTTTTGAGGGAGCATGATGAAGAATGCCGACAAATCGCTGCTGGGGGAGCTTGCGAGGCAATATGCCGAGGCCGCCGCATCTCCGGTCAACGAGGAGAAGAAAACTCTGTGGAGGGGCTTGAACGGGCTCAGGCCCCAAAGACCTATGGTGATGATGGATCAGGTCTGCTGGGGCGAATTGGAGGACAGTCCCGAGCTGGCGCTGAAATGCGAAGACAAGACGCTCCGCGGGTTCGAGCAGCGCCTGAGACGGAGCCTCTACCAGTGGAGACACTTTCCTGTGGATGCAGTGATGGAACCCTGCTTCGAAGTCTGCTACTCCCTGAAGAACAGCGGATTCGGAGTCGGAGTCCGCGATGAGAGGTTGGCGACGGACAGGCAGAACGATGTCGTCAGCCACAGATACGAGAACCAGCTTCAGTCGGACGCCGATCTCGACAAGCTCAAGATCCCGGAGATAACGCACGACAAGGTGGAGACGGAGAGGAGACTGTCTCTTGCGCACGAAGTTTTCGATGGCATACTCGACGTGCGGGTGAACGGTTCGACGCCATATCTGTCGGTCTGGGACTTCATATCGCAGATAATGCCTGTGGAGGACGTCCTATTCGCGCTTGTGGACCGGCCCGAGTTCATGCACGAGGTTGCAAGGCGGATAAGCGAAGGATACATGGCTGCCCTCGACCAGCTCGAGGAGCAGGGGTTGCTTCCCCGCCATCAGGGCACCATCCACTGCACCGGGGCTTACAGCGACGAGCTTCCTGCTCCGGGGTTCGATCCGGCGAAACCGCGCTGCAGGGACATCTGGATGTTCGGTCTGGCCCAGATGTTCTCGACCGTGTCCCCCGAGATGTTCGACGAATTCGAGGTTAGATACAGCGCCCCGATCTGCGCCCGCTTCGGCCTGGTCTACTACGGATGCTGCGATCCGCTCGACGGAAAGATGGAGCAGGTGAGGAAAATCCCCAATGTGAGGAAAATCTCCATGAGTCCATGGGCGAACCAGGAGCGCGGCGCGGCCGAAATCGGAAGAAACTATGTATTCTCCTCGAAGCCGAATCCGGCGAACGTAGCAATGGAGGGATTCGACGAGGAATTGATCCGCAGGGAGTTGACAGGGATAAAGGCCGCATGCGACAGGAACGGATGCCCGCTGGAGCTGATATTGAAGGACATCAGCACGGTCAAGCACGATCCTTCGCGTCTGGACAGATGGGCCGGAATCGCGATGGACGTGGTTGGGGCATGATCATGCCCCGACGTTCTCCTGGAAGGGGCGGTCGGTATCGGTGCGCAGGCACCATTCCACCATCCGGAGCATCAACTCGGACGTGAGGGTCTCAAGTCCCGGAAGATCGGAAGAGCGTCGTGTAGGGAAAGAGTGTAGATATCGGTGGTCGCCGTAT
>CAZGJP010000203.1:0-5196 GCA_964526605.1 uncultured Lentisphaera sp. | reverse complement strand
AAAGGCAAAAAACCCTTGGTGCCCCGGATAACCACGGGCCAAAAAGTAAAGGTTAATTTTTGAAACCAAAAGGTTTGTTTTTTAGCCATTTTTGAGATGAATCATGCATAATTTGTTTTCGTCAAGGAATATGCAGTATCCGTCACTTTTCTTTTTCAGGACGAGAGGAGAGGATTTACCTTTTTTGAAAATATCTTTAGTAAGGATTCCGGAGATTTGCCTGCATTCATTCTTGGAGACGGGGATTTCCCACGGACCGCAGCACTCCGCGCATTTTATGCATTTATATGAGACATTGGAGTGAATTACTGACACTTTGGCACCTTTTCATTGGGCCAATTCAATTGGCTCTATTACCAAGGGGGAGGACACATTATACGGAGTATGTGCGTGATATGGGAATGAGTTGCTTCTGGGGATTTTCACGCCTTGGGTTTGGCTGCGATTCCGATTATGCGGGTTCCACTGATGTATTCGTGGAGGGAGCGCTTGTCGGGGCTAAGATAGACGACCAAGGGTGACAGTACTCCGAAGAGGACCATGCACACCGTATGGAGGTAGGCGCGTCCGAGGAAGACTTCGTTTGTGTCGGAGGAGACTATCATTATTCCCCAGAACCACATCCCGAAAGTCTGGGCGTAGAGCCCGAGGCACAGCGCGTGATAGAACAGGAATCCGACGAAGAAGAGAATGAAGAGAACGCTGAAGGAGCTGTTTGGGTTGTATTCGGCCTTCACGGCCATCGTGAAGACGAGAGAGAGGACCAGGGCGTAGAGGAGGATTATCACCATGTCGAACGCGAAGGCGGCCAGCCTGAGCGGAACGGAGGCTGGATTTGGGAGGAATACGTAGCGGAACGCCGTGCCCTTGGGCTGCTCCTTCTTCTTGCTGGCGAAGAGCTCCTTGAGAAAATCCATGCCCTGTTCGACATTGCTTTTCTTCTCTTCGACCTTCATGGCCTGCTTGTCGAAGGCTTCCTTCAGGAAATCCAAGTCGGAGGCGCGGTTCCATCGCTTCATCATCACGTTGCGCACCTGGGTGTGCGGAAGCACCCTGCCGCCTTCCACCCACTTGCGGAGCGTCTCGGCGTCGACCGGACCGTATTCCTTGCCGTCGTCTGCGAATATTACATATTTCATGGCGCAATGAATTTTGTATTCAGGCCATAAGATATTCCAAGAGGATGAAAATTCAACCTTCTGATCGCAAAACTTCCCATTGCCCCGGGCCTGAATCCTGCAACCGTTCCAAAAAAAATTTCCGGATCTTTTCATTGAGCCCGAATTCAAAAGCGAAGCCGGAGAGCTATGGTAACAGAGCCAATTGCAAAACTCCCCGTGGCCGCGCGGCATGCTATTCTGGATGCGAGGCCGCGCCGATGCGGGAGTGGGCATACCAATTTGGTATGTCCCGACCGCCCCGGCGCGGCATTCGCGCCAGAAGAGCATGCTGCCCAGCGGGTTGGGGTGGAGGCGCGGCATGCGCCACGGTGGAATGGCGGGCACAGACCACTGCGGGTATGCGCCCGCCATTCCACCGCACCGCCTGCCGTGCCTGCGCTCCCAACGCGGCTCACGCGGAGTTTTGCAATTGGCTCAAAACAAGCATAAACAAGGAGCCAGCATGCATGCCGGAATGTCCATACATCCCCGCAAGGCCTCATACTCGCCACTGGAGAGAATAAGCATATCGGGAGTCAAGGGAAGATCGGTCCGGATACTGGACGGACAAGGGGAGATTTATTCGAGCAGGGATGCGGCCAGTGCGGACCGCCTCTCGTTCGTCTGCGGTGGCGCGCTTGGCAACCACATCGCGATGGCAATGGACGCGGCGGGGGGGCTCCCGGAGATCATCTCCTTCAAGGTTGCTGCGTGCACCCGTCTCGACGATGGAACGGGCCGTTTTGGGCCTCTTCTGGGCAATCTCCATCTCACGATGCGCAATTCCTGCGGCGGAGACGGCTCGCAGTTCGTGCGGGTGGGAGGCAAGACCTACAGCTATTTCATCCGCTGGCTACGCGACCATACGCACACCATGAAGGGGATGAAATACTTCCATCCTCTGCTCAAGACGGGACTGGAGCTATATGCCGACACCCAGCGCGAGGATGGAATGCTCTTCGAACGCATAGCCCCCAAGGAGAAGGACGTCCAGGGATGGAGGGACCACACGTTCAAGGAGGGCGGATTCGTGAGGACCGTCCATTCCAATCCTGACGGGACGGGAGTTCCATACACCCTGCAGCGGATCCCCGTCGAGAACGATGTGGAATATCTCTTCGTCGAATGCCTCTACTACACTTGGAAGGCGACCGGAGACTGCGAATGGATGGAGAAATATCTGGACCATTCCATCAAGGCATTGAAGTACTCAATGTCGGACAAGTTCCGCTGGAGCCGCAAGTTCGGACTGCTCAAGAGGGCATACACGATAGACACATGGGACTTCATCCACAAGGACGACGGCAAGCTGACCTTGGGCGACAATTGCTTCGACAAGGACAAGACCGTGTTCGGCGCCATGTTCGGAGACAGCACCGGGATGGCCGTCTCCTGCCGCTATCTTGCGGAGATGCTCAGGCACGCGGGGAGGGGCGGGGAAGCTCTCAAATACGAGCGCATTGCGGACAAGCTGTTTGGCAATCTCGACAAAGTCGCCTGGAACGGGGAGTTCTACACGCATCATGTCAGCGAGGATGCATCGTTCAGGAGAGATGTAGGCAAGACCGACGAGAGCAGGCAGGTGACGCTCTCGAACGCATACTCGATAAACCGCAAGATAGGAGAGGATAAGAGTATTGCCATCATCGGGACCTACAAGAGGATCCGCAACGAGATGCCGGAGAGCAGCCCCGGGGAATTCTACAACTGCTATCCTCCGTTCGAGAAGGGATTCGGGGAGCACGACGCCATGTGGCAATACATGAACGGTGGAGTCTCGACCATCGTCGCCGGAGAACTCGCGAGGGGCGCATTCACGTTTGGAGAAGAGGAGTATGGGGCGGAGATATTGGAAAGGATGAAGAAACTGGCTGACGGTCACGAGGGCCATCTGCACGTGTGCTTCAACGGAAATCCTGAAAAAAAGGCGCCGACCAGGAAATTCTCCATCTTGGACATCTCTACGGCTGCGGATGTCACGCCAGAGTGGAGGGAGATAGGAGGCTGGGGAGACAAGGGAAACGACCTTTCGCGGATGCCTCGCGGAAGGCGCGAATTTCTTGGCGTCCCGTTCAAGATCGGAGACAAGGGGGTCGGGATATCGTCCGCCTGCGGCGGATTCTCCAGGGAGAGTGTAATCCCAGTGCGCTCCCGCTTCGCCTCGGTCTATCTGCTCCACACATCGGGCGGTTCCGGGACCGCGGCGGAGATGGAGCTGAAATATTCCGACGGGACGGCAAGGTCGGTCTACATCCAGAAGGGCAGGAACTGCGACAATTGGTTCATGCCTGAATCGGGAGAAAGCAAATACGGCGGACATGCACCCAAGTTGAGTAAGGGCTGGCCCGAATACCAGATCGCATGGAGAGGCTCCAGCGGGAAGTTCGACAACGTCGGTGTGTTCATATGGGGGTTCGACAATCCATGCCCTGACAAGGAAGTCTTTGAAATAGTGTTCAAGGCGATGAAGACAGCAGCCCGCCACCTCGTGCTGGCAATGACAACGAGCGACAAGCCGGTATGGTTCCCGCAGAGCGATCTGTCCTTCGGGATTCCCGACGGCTGGGGTGCGGCAGCAGTCGTCTACGCATTGTTCGAGGGGCTGGCTGGGATAGTCGACAGGGGAGTCGCGTTCGACAAGGCCGAGATTTCTCCACGATGGATTTTCGCGGGCGAGAAGAAGGCCGACATCGTCGTGAAATACGAGGCGTCAGGAGGATATGTCGCATATTCGTGGAGAAAAACCAGACATGGGATGGAAATGGCCTTCACATCTTCGGCGAGAGATACGATGTTGCGTCTGCCGCTGGCTGGAATGTCCGGAAGACCAAAAGTGATTCTCGACGGCACGGAGGCCGGACATGCAGTTGAGAGAAGCGGAAAAAGCCGCTATGCCGTCCTCAAGGTTGCCGGGAAGGGAGCCCACAGGGTGGAACTGCTGTCGTGAGCCGCCTGCGGCGTCCGCAGGCACGCGAACCTCACTTGAAGATGAGCTCGTTGAGCTGGTCCTTTATGTCGGGCCTCAGGTCCACCGCCTTGTTCGCGAACTCCTTGCATAGCCTGTAGTCGCCATACCAGTCGCTGAGAAGGGTCAACAGGATATAGTCGTTCGCCGCATATTTCCTCGACTCCTCCGCCGAGACGTTGGCCACCTTCACCTTCATTCTCTTCTGCGCGAACTGGTCGAGGATCTCGGCGTAGCCGTTGAACGACAGGTCATCCCATTTGTAGCTCTTGCCCTTGCCGCTCTTGCCCTTGCGGATTATGAAAACCTCCTCGTTCGCGAGAGCGATGGTTCCGCTCACGCTCCTGCCGGATTTCAACTTGATGGACTCCTTTATGTCCATGGTGTTTCTTTCGAAAAGCCTTATGATCTGGTCCTTCGCCCCCTTTATGATGTCGTAGCGCCTCTTCTCGGCCTCGCGGAGATTTTCGGGAAGAGAGGCCAGATATTTCTCCATCGCCTTTTCGTTGAACACCAGATCGGCGGGCCTGGGCCTCTGCGCGTAAGGTTCGCGAAGATCCGTCAGCACCTTGTCCTCGATGCTGAATATGTCGGCAGCCTCCTCGGCCGACGCGGCGACCTTGAAAAGCAGGAGAGGGAAAAAGAAAACGTAGCACAAAAACAATTTCAATCTTGTCCGTTTAAACATGAGAGCAAATCCTATTTTTCGGCTGAATATACTCCACGCCAGCATCAAAATCAAACCGGATTTGGCAGATTTGACTCTTTTAACCGTAAAATTAATGTTTAAAGCCGAGTTGAGAAAAAAACGACGTTTGGTCACAGGGAGTGCTGGCCATAAGCAGGGAAGGGGTTCCGTACGGAGCCCCCGACGGGGAGAAGGCCCACATCATCATGCTAGTCGTTACCCCGGCAGACCAGAAGGACAGCCATCTGAAGGTCATGGCCAGCCTCTCCGCGATGGTCAGAAACGACGCGACAAGACAGAGGATAGTCGCCGCCATCAGCCCGGAGGACGCCATGGAGGCCATCGAAAGCGAGGAAGCTAGAGACTACAACTACTTCCTGGAG
>CAZGJP010000202.1:0-5214 GCA_964526605.1 uncultured Lentisphaera sp. | reverse complement strand
ACTTTAGTTGTGTCTTATTATCAACAAGATACACAGCTGAAGTTTACCCGCCTTCCACTAGGGACTGGCGGGTTTACCCGCTTTCGGCGGCGCCGGAGGCGACCAGGGCTGTGAACTCCAGATTTGAAATCGGCTTAGATGAGGCACCCTCGCTTAAAAATGACGATTTGAGCTTGATAGTTGTATTAAGTGCAACTATATTGCTTGAAATGAACATATCTAAGGACAATCAGATTCCAGATATAGTAGATTCGCTTAGGATGAAGAATATTCTGAGCGAAGTGAGTGACAAGCGTGGCAAGATTGCCCGGATGATTCGGTCCGGGGAGCTGATTCAACTTCGGCGTGGCCTTTACGCTACAGATAGGAATACAAATCCGTTTTGCTTTGCCGCAAGCATATACGGGCCTTCGTATATAAGCTTTGAAACTGCCCTATCATATCATGGCTTGATTCCCGAGGCGGTGCATGAGATCAGTTCCGCCACGGTCAAGCGCAACAGGGACTTTGAAAACATTTTTGGCCGATATCATTATCTCAAGATTCCTGAGGAGGTCTATCCAATTGGTGTTGAACGGGCGACGGAGGCCGAGATTCCTTTTCTTATTGCTTCACCGACCAAGGCTTTATGCGACCGCATTGCAAGGGAACCGTGCATGCGTTCAATGTCGGAGCTTAGGCGCTGGGCGGAATTGATGCGTTTTGACGGGAAACTTGAGCTTGACCTGGATATCATACATGCGTGCGCCGAAGCATATGGACGCCCGAGTCTGCGCTGTTTGTCTCGAACAGTTGGAAAAACCGGAGGATTGACCATATGAACAAGGCTCTTGAGGACATGCTTCGCGCATATCATCCCGTAACGCCGCTCGACTGGTTGCAAGCGACACGGGAGCTGGTCCAAGAGATTGCCCTTCTCGGTTTGTGGCGGAGCGGTTTTTTCGAAAATGCGGCTTTTTACGGCGGCACAGCCCTGAGAATCTTCCATGGTCTCCAGCGCTTCTCCGAGGACTTGGATTTTTCTGTGCTTGATAAAGATTCTCCAGCGTGTCTTGAGCCAGCCCTCTTGCATGTGAAAACCGAACTGGCCGGATGGGGATTCTCCTTTGATGCCGAGGCGAAGCCTGCGGGAGGTGGAAGCGCAATCGAGTCGGCCTTTCTTAAAGGGAATACGAGGATAAACCTCCTCAATATCGGGGTTGGAGAAAAATTGAGTCGAAATTTTCCAGGCAATCAGAGGATAATCATCAAATTGGAACTGGAGACAAACACCCCACCCTTCGCTTCGACGGAAGTCAAGACGCATTTGCTGCCGACACCGTTTCAGGTGCGCCTATATGATCTTCCAAGTCTCTTCGCAGGCAAGATCCACGCACTCCTGTTCCGGAATTGGAAGTCGAGAGTCAAGGGGCGCGACTTCTATGATTTCGTATGGTATCTAAGCCGCGATGTGCCGGTCAATATCCAGCATCTCGAAGCTCGAATCAAGGAAGGCGGCAACAGCGATGTCGGCAAGCTGGATATTTCGAACTTGAAGATACTTCTCAAGAGGCGCTTCGAAAGCGTTGACATAGGTGCGGCGGCGGACGATGTTCGCCCTTTCCTGCGCGATCCGAGAGATCTGGCGCTCTGGTCGGAAGATTTCTTCGTCGGATTGCTTGACAAGGGCATACGAACGGCGTAGCCAGCCCGCCCGTGGGAGCGTTCAAGGGGACGTGTTCAGTAAACTACGTTGGAATTACACATGGAAGGTGTATTTTAATCACCCCCATTTCAGGCTAAAAAAGGAGTTTCACAATATGAAGACATGCATGCTGGCCGGCATTAGAAAGCTCGAGATGATGGAGATCCCAAGCCCCGACATCAAATCTCCCGGCTCTGTCCTGATCAAGATGAAGTCTGTCGGAGTCTGCGGCTCCGACGTCCACTACTATCTCACCGGCAGGATAGGAAGCCAGATAGTCAAATTCCCTTTCCCGGTCGGGCACGAGTGCGCGGGGCTTGTCGAAAAAGTCGGGAAGGACGTTAAGACCCTCAAGCCCGGCGACAAGGTGGCGATAGAACCGGCGATGTCATGCGGAGTCTGCGACCAGTGCCTTGCGGGCCGCGAACACACATGCAGAAAGCTGCGCTTCCTGGGATGCCCCGGACAGGCCGAAGGCTGTCTCTCCGAATACATAGTCATGCCCGTGGAATGCTGTCTGAAAATCCCGGAGAAGATGTCCTTCGACGAGGCGGTCATATCCGAGCCCCTCGCCATAGGCGTATACGCGGTGAAGAAATCGGTTCCGATGAAAGGCGCTAAAATCGCGATACTGGGCTCGGGGCCCATCGGACTCAGCGTCCTGTCGGCGGCGAAACTGCAGGGGGCGGAGAAGATATATGTCACGGACAAGATAGACGATCGCCTGAAGATGGCGAAGAAATTCGGCGCCTCCTGGACGGGGAATCCGGACAAGTCAGGCGTAGTGGAGGAAATCAGGAAGGACGAGCCGCCCCTCCTCGATGCGGTATTCGAGTGCTGCGGACAGCAGGACGCCCTTCTCCAGGCCGTTGACCTTCTCAAACCCGGCGGGAAGATAATGATAGTGGGCATACCTCCCGAACTCGATTTCTGGCGGATCCCGGTGGACAAGACGCGCCGGAACGAGATATGCGTCCAGAACATCCGCAGACAGGTCCATTGCACCCATGCCGCCCTCGACATGATCGCTGAGAGGAAGATAGACTTCAGGCAGATGGTCACACACAATTTCCCGTTCGAGAAGACGCAGGAGGCCTTCGAGCTCGTCGCCGCATACAGGGACGGCGTCGTGAAGGCGATGATAAATTTCGAATAAGGAGCATGGTCGAGAGCGAACGGGAATCGAAATATTCAAAAACAGGGACGGCGCGCTCGGCGAGCGCGCCCTACCTTGTGTTGCCCTAAAAGGTAGGGACGGCGCGCCGCGCCGTCCGAGTGCGGCGCGGCAGTTTCGGCAACGTGAGTCGCATTGCTACAACCTTGCTTGCGACGAAACCGCGCCACCTGCCGTAAACATTTGTGGCTTTGTGCCTCATTACAATCATAAAGCGGTGAAATTGTAAAACTCAAAAATAATGGGAGTTCATGAAGATGACGGATAATTGGGAAACGCAACTATCGAGTTTCAGCGCCGCCGAGAGGGGTTTGGCTTTGAGGCAGATCGCAGAACGCGCAAACGCAATGAAATTTCCCAGCAGCGAAAATGTCAACATGCATTTTCACAGCTTCTACAGCTTCAACGCCGAGGGATGGTCTCCGAGCAGGATTGCATGGGAGGTCAAGAAGAGCGGGCTCTACGCGTCGGGGATAGTTGACTTCGACGTGATTGACGGCATGGATGAGTATCTCGCGGCTGCGGAACTTCTCGGAATCAGGGCCAGCGTAGGCGTGGAGTCGAGAACATTCTTTGCGAAATTCGCGGATGCCGAGATGGACTCTCCCGGGGAGCCAGGCGTGAACTATGTGATGGGAGTCGGATTCACGGAGCATTTCTCCCCGTCCTCGCCCCAGGCGCTCAAGCTTGCTCAATATCGCGAGAATGCGCGTCAGAGAAATCTGGCCCTCATATCGAGGATAAACGCGAAGGTCCCTGAAATCGCCCTCGACTACGAGAAGGATGTCATCCCTCTGACACCGTCCGGGAACGCGACCGAGAGGCATATAATCACGGCATACGCGGAAAAGTCAATGAAGGCGTTCGGCGAGAAGTCGAAGGCGTTCTCATATCTTTCGTCGGTTCTCGGGAAGGGGGCGGCGGAGATCGAGGAGCTCTTCACGAAGTCGCGTCCGGCCTTCGACGAACTGCTCCGCGCGAAATTCGCAAAGAAAGGCGGCATAGGATATGTCCAGCCATCTCAGGATACATTTCCCCCGATGAGGGAATTTCTCGCCTGGGTGAAGTCCGCAGGTGCAATTCCTACCGAGGCCTGGCTCGACGGAACGACGAAGGGAGAATCGCTAGGGCTCGGATATTTGGAGGCCTCCCGCGCGGAAGGCTCGGAGGCGTTGAACATAATCCCCGACCGCAATTGGAACATAAAGGACCCGGAAGCAAAAAAAATCAAGATTGCGAGACTCGCAGAAGTCGTCGCAGCGGCGGACAAGCTCGACATGCCGATATTCATCGGAACGGAGATGAACAAGGCCGGACAGCCCTTCGCCGACCAGATCAATTGCGAGGCTCTCGCCCAGCACAAGAAGTCCTTCATCAAAGGCTCTGCCATCGCCGTCGGACAGAGTCTGCTTGCGAAATTCGCAAAGTTCGCATACTCGGGGGAAAAAGCGGCCGCGCATTTCAAGACAGTCTCCGCGAAGAACAGCTTCTTCGAGAGCGTAGGCAAACTGCCTCCGCTCGATTCTGGATTGTCAGCCAAGCTGTCAGCTCTTTCACCCGACGCCGCATTTGCGAAATTCGCGGATTCGGCGAAAATAGGGAAATGGAAGATATAACTCTCTTGGAGAGTCCGTCCCGTCATAGATACTTGCTCGCGCCACCGCAGGTGACGGTGGGCTCACGCGGAGTTTTTGCAATTGCTTTGTAAACCACGCAGGGCTTGAATTCCAGACCTATCCGGCTAGGTTATCCAATTATTTAGGTAATTGCTCCGATTAGATTTTAGTGTAAACGGAGAAGAAGCGAAGTGAGCAGTCAATTCTTCGAAAAACCCATACTCAATTCACCCTATGAACATCCTTTGAGGCACTGGGAGCTGGACAAGGACGGGCAACCCACCCAGAAGATCATTGATCGTCGCCGATGGGCCGAATTCATCACTCCGATTCCTTCCCCTAGGAAGCGAAAGAATTCGCCCAGAGATGAAGAATTCATATTCGACGAAGGTCGTGGCCTTTCGTCCAAGGAGCAGCAATACGAACTCACCGCCATGATAAACTCTCTTAGAGGCGAGCTTGACAAATGGCGTGCGTTCAAGAACATGGGCGACTGGGGCGTAACTCCCGAGACCGCACGTCTTCTCCAGCACTGGCGGCATCATAATTTCTCTGGAATCCGCCCATTCTTCTGTCAAGTCGAAGCTGTCGAAACAGCCATCTGGCTCACTGAAGTTGCTCCCGAAATAGGCAAGGCAGGGACAGGCTTCCTTGATTATATTTCCAACGCCAACCGGAACGCAAACCCCGGAATAGTACGTCAAGCGCAGAAACTCGCTACAGGTGCAGGAAAAACCACT
>CAZGJP010000201.1:3394-5221 GCA_964526605.1 uncultured Lentisphaera sp. | reverse complement strand
CAAGTCCCACGCCGGGAAGCCGAGCGAATCAAGGTTGTGCACAAGTCCGCGCCTCGGAGTCTGGCGGCATTCGCCATTTTGCATCCAGCTTATTCCATTTATGTCTTCGAGGGATGGTTTTCCCGCGAGCTTGTTTTCCAAGAGTTCGACAATGGTCTGCTCCCCTTCTCCGACGACGACGAAGTCTGCGGACGTGCTTCTGAGCGTGTATTCCGGTATCGGGGAGGGGCCGTGCCCGCCGAGGACAAGCCAAGCGCCTTTTTTGTTTCTGTTGACGACGTCGCAAAGCGGCCGGACGGTTTCGTTGAATCTGGCCGCGAGGAATCCTATTCCGACGATGTCGAAATTCCCCGAGGCGACGAAGTCTCCGACCGTTTCGTTGGAATGGTGGTTCAAGTCCTGGCAATAAACCTGGACCTCGTGGCCTGCGTTCCGCAGGGATGTGGCCATGTAGGCGACGCCGAGAGGGAACTGGTTGAAGTTCTGGTAGAGGTCGTGTATTATGAAAAGTACCCGGCCCCTTTTGCGGATACCGTTGTTCATTTCTCCTCCCATACGGTGTTTCTGAGCCTCCATCCGTCCGGGTCCTTTCTCCAGAGGTGCGGCGAGCGGAACTTGTCGCAAAGCTCCATGAAGCGCTCTGGCTTCATCTCTATATGCTCCATTATGTCGTTGAAATACCTGTCGGGGAATTCTCCGTCGAACCTCTTGACCAACTGCACGCCTTCGTCGCGGGTCAGATGGCCATTCCGTATTTCCTGTGATGCGTCGTAAGTCGCGCGGCCAATGCCGAACTTTATGTATGTCGTATAGTAATGGAGGTCGTCAATCTTGTCGTCTATGCTGTTGTATTTGCTGTATGTTCCCTGGGAGCGGAACGGCCTCGCCTTGAATCCCGTGTGCGTGCTGGCGTAATAGTATGACTCCTGCGGCGTCCATTTGAGGTAATATCCGAGGTAGTGGACCTCGATGTCCGGCTGATATGAGTTTTTTTCGAGCAGCGGAAGAAACGGGAGCAGGTCCGCCTTCGTGAGGCCATGTTTGTCCTCGAGTTCGCGGGCGGACACCCCGCCGAGGAATATGCTGTCGAGATTGTTGGCATAGAAGTATGCCTTGTCGCGGAGTGAGGTCTGGGTGTCGGCGATCGGGTTTCCGTATTCCGCCTCGTTCTCTCCGTAGAAAATCAGTTTGATCCCGTATTTCGCCGCGATTTTCGGGGCTAGATTCTTCTGTCCGAGCATGAATGTCTGGAATGGATGCAGGAGATTCTCTATGGAAAGCCTTGTAAGCGTCTTCATGACCCGTCCGTTCGGGGTGTATGTGATGTTGTCGAAGCCCCCCACGGCCAGCCAGTTCTTGAAATTTTTATAACCGTAGTCGGTGTAGAGTATTGGCGGCCATGTGATGGTGAGCGGGTTCATGCCGTATTTGTACTTGAGCACGTGCGCCTGGAAGGCGCTGTCCTTGCCGCCGCTTCCGGGGACCATGCAGTCGTATTCCCCGCATCCTCTATGCTTGTCCAGGAGGCGGAGAAGCTCCTCCTCCCTTTTGCTCCAATCTGTTTTGTTCTTCTGCTCAGCGACCCTGCATGCGTCGCATACGCCGTTTTCATCGAAGTTGATGGTTCTTTTTTTTGTCTTGATGGTGTGCTTGAACTCGACTTCCGAAGCCGGTCTTTGGTTGGATATCACACACTTTTTGCAGAATCTGACATCTTCCGGCAGGCCGTAGAAGGCCTCTAGTTTTTTTGACATTTATTTTTCTCCTGGATTTATAGTGAGCTTGCCCATTCGGACAATATGATAAGTCCCTTCGGACCGCTTTTCT
>CAZGJP010000201.1:0-3384 GCA_964526605.1 uncultured Lentisphaera sp. | reverse complement strand
TCAAATTTTTAATGTCCTTCGGCACGCGTTTCACCGGTTGGTACTGTGTTGCAAATATCTTGCCGGAGCTTATTGACGAACAGTATGTCAGTCCGCAGTATTCGGTTGTTGACGCGACCGTGGATGCATCGTCCGGAGAGGCGAAGAAGGAATGGACGAAATACATGTAGGATGGGGATTGCAGCTTCGCCAGAGGGGTGTTCTCCCAGACGGATTTTTCTCCGCAGATGAAGTTCCAGCCCACCTGCGGCACCTTGACTTTTCGGCAATCGTCGCTGCTGTTGGGTATCCTTTTCACCGAGCCTCTGACGATGTCCAGTCCCTTGTTCGGGCCGAACTCTTCGCTTTCGCTGAAGAGGAGCTGGAATCCGAGGCATATTGCGAACAGCGGTCTGCCTGCCGCGACGAAATCCTTGATCGGCCGGATCAAATCGTATCTGGAGAGGTTCGACATTGCATCTCCGAACGCGCCGACGCCCGGCAGCACGACAGCGTCGAACTTGAAGGGGTCTGAAAGTTCGGAGGCTATCGAGCAGTCCAGTCCGACATGTTCGCAGGCTTTTCTTATGTTGAACAGGTTGCTGGTTCTGTAGTCGACGATGGCCACTTTCTTTCTTTCATTCATGTTCAATCCTGCAGTTGATCTTGCGTCCGTCCATGAACGCCTTCAGCTCGTCCATTTCAAATCCCGTTATCCGCATTCTCTTGTCCAAGCTGTCGAGAAAGACGACGTTCCCCTCTTCGTTGCGTGAGAAGTCTATTTTCCCCTCTTTGATCAGCTTGTAGTGAAGCGCCGATGCTATTGCCACTGCATCCACCCCGGCCTGCTCCACGACCTCGGCCACATCGGATGGCTTGTCCGCACCTCCATGGGCTATCACCGGGATGGAAACCGCCCCGGATATCTTGTGAGCCAGAGGCACATCGAAGCCCTCCCCGGTGCCTTCCCTGTCGATGGATGTTATCATGATTTCGCCTGCTCCCAGTTCTTCGGCCTTCTTCGCCCATGCGAGAACCTCCAATCCTGTGAACTCCCTTCCCGAGTCGGTGAAGGCCAGATATTCTCCGTCCGGCTGTCTTATGGCTTCTATGGCTATGATTATGGTCGAGCTTCCGAAGCATCTTGCCGCCTCCGATATGAAGGATGGGTTGGCGGTCGCGGCGGTGTTGATCGCCACCTTGTCGGCCCCCGCGTTCAATATCCGCCTTATGTCGTCAATGGTTCTTATCCCGCCGCCGACCGTCATGGGGATGAAGCATTCGCGGGCGGTCTTGCTTATAAGTTCATGGAGGCTGTTCCTCTGGTAGAGGCTTGCGACCACGTCCATGTATATGATCTCGTCGGCTCCGTTGTCGCAGTAGTATCTTGCGAAGCGCTCGGGGTTTCCGAGGACCCTGAGGCCTTCAAGGTGTATGCCCTTCACGAGGTTCGGGCCCTTTATGTCGAGCCTGGGGATTACTCTGATGTTCTTAGGCATTTTCCGCCATGCTGAATGGGTTTTCCTTTGAGCCGAACACGTCGAGGGTCTTCTTGTATTCGTCCCACTCGCCCGTGTCGAGGCGGGCGTTCGGCTCTATCGGGAAGAGGCTCGCCCTGCCGCCAGTCCTGATCACCTCCTTGATCAAGGAAGGGGTTCCGAATGGCTGCCCCGGAGGGATTAGCCTGATGGTCCGCTTGTTGAGGATGTATGATCCTGTGTTGACCAGATATGTGAACGATGGTTTTTCGACGATCTCCTTTATCTGCCGGGTCTCCTGCGACAGCTCTATCACCCCGTATGGGATCGTGAATTTCCTCGCTGTCGAGATCAGGGTCACATCGTTGCCGTGCTCCTTGTGGAACTGGTATATCTCGCTGAAATCGGCGTCTATGAGGGAATCGCAGTTCGTCAGTATGAAATTTTCGCTCAGGTTCTCGAACGGGAGCTTCGTCAGTCCGCCGCATGTTCCAAGGAGCGCGCCTTCGTCCACGAAATTCACCGAATACGGCAGTTCCGTGTTTTCAAAATAGGACATTATCATGCCCTTCTTGAAGTTGACTATCATGTGGAAGTCGTCCAATCCGAACGCATGGAATCTGTCCATTATCACCTGGACGACCGGCTTTTCTCCGATCGGGAGAAGAGGTTTTGGCAGGATCTTGGTGAATGGCTTCATTCTGCTTCCGACGCCGCCAGCCATTATCACCACCGACACCTTGTCGCCTATCCTGTTGAACTGCCTCTGCCCTCCGAATATTTCAGTCCACAGGAGAATGTCGACGATGACAAGTCCATCGTCGACGATGGGGATGATGGTTATCTCGTTTGAAAGCATCATGTCCCTCACGGTTTCGGGATCGAAATCCTTGGGAAGCGAAACCGCTTTTCTGTTGTATATCCTGCTGACATCGGTGTTCAGGACTCCGCCGCTGCTCAATATCCATCTTCTGAGGTCGCCGGCGGACAATGCTCCCTTGAGCCTCATGGCCTCGTCTACGATGAAGAGCGTCCGGTGTCCGGTCGTGTTCATCTTCGTCATGGCGTCTATGAGGGAGATATCCTCCTTGACGCAGAAATCCTTGTAGTCCTTTTTCATCATTTCGACACCTCCTCATTTGCTTTGTTCCTTGCGGGCACGCCGAGGACGGTGCTGAAGTCCTCGACGTCCCTGATCACGGCCGCTCCCATCGCGATTGTCGCGCTTCTTCCTACCAGAACCGACTGTCTGACGGTGGCCCCCGCCCCGACGTGGGATGCCTCCCCCACGGAGACTGCCCCGCACAGGACGGCTCCGCTTCCGAGCACGGCGTGGTTTGATATCACGCAATCGTGCTCCACGATGGCTCCCGCATTGATCAGGACATTGTCCTTGAGCAGCGCGTTCGTCTGGACAATTGCCCCCGCGAGGATCTGGGCTGCGCGCCCGACCTTGGCGCGTCTGGAAACAAAAGCGGAAGGGTGTATGAGTTCGGGGACGGAGAACTTCATGTCAAGGAGCTTTTCAAAGATCATCTTTCTGGCCAGGCACGTCTCGGCTCTTGTGCCTCCAATCCCAACTACCGCGCCAGACACGCCGCTTGAGAGCAGGCTGGGCAGGATTTCGTCGCCTCCGAGGACGGGATAGCCGCATACCGAAGCGCCATGCTTCGATTTTGACGGATCTGTCAGTCCGACAATTGAAAAATCATTCATCTCCAGAATTTCAATCAGCATTGCGGAATGCATTCCCGCTCCAACAATCACTATTTTCCCTTTATTCATCTGCGAACTCCTTGACCGCCGTAACGAATCTCTACACATCTTCTTCCTCCATTCCCTGGTTGCACGGGATGCATATTCCCGTCTCATACATTCTGATGCTTTGCGAAAGGTCTCCGCGGTCGAAATCGGAGAACATCCGATG
>CAZGJP010000200.1:0-5230 GCA_964526605.1 uncultured Lentisphaera sp. | reverse complement strand
GCATCGGATGCGGTCCGGCGGCGATAGAGAAGAATCTGTCCAAGCTCTCGTTCAAGATGACTGGCTTCGACATATCCATCGAGGCTCTTGGAATGGCACCGGACGGCGTGAGGAAGATATGCGGGACCGCGGAGAATCTTCCATTCGAGGATGCATCCTTCGACGCAGCCATCTTCGTCGTTTCGCTGCAGTTCGTGCGCGACTTCAGGAGGAGCTTGGAGGAGGCTGCTAGAATTTTGAGAAGAAATGGCAGGATGGTGGCGATGATGCTCAATCCCGAATCGGACTTCTACAAGGAAAGAATATCGAGGGATGCGTCATACGTCGCAAGAATGCGCCATTCCAACATTGACGATATGGAGAAGGCGGCAAGGAGTTTTTTCGAGGTGGACGCTGAATTCTTTCTCGGAGTGGAGGGCGGCAGGATATTCGAAAACCGGACCGACAAGGCGGTTCTTAAGGTCCTAAATGGAATAAAAAAATGAAGGATGAAGGAATATTCGAGATTGTGGTGATAAGCGGGAAGGGCGGGACTGGCAAGACCAGCATAGCCGGCTCCTTCGCGGCACTTGCGAGTAATGCTGTTTTCGCCGACTGCGATGTTGACGCATCGGATCTGCATCTCATCCTGGCACCGGAGAAAATTGAAGCGGAGGATTTCAAATCCGGGCACAAGGCGAGAATAGTCCAGGACAAATGCGTCTCATGCGGAGCCTGCCTCGCCCACTGCCGCTTCGGCGCGATAGACATGCAAGGCGATGGCGCGGGATCCGCGAAATTCGCAGTCAAGACTCTGTCCTGCGAGGGCTGCGGGGGATGCGTCGAATTCTGTCCGGTGAAGGCGATAGACTTTCCTGAAGAGACTTGCGGCAGGCTTTTTGTCTCGCAGACCCGTTTCGGAACCATGGTCCACGCGGCGCTGAAGCCCGGGGCGGGAAATTCCGGCAAGCTCGTCTCGAAGGTCAGGGAGCGCGCCCGGACAATTGCCGAGGAGCAAAAAAAAAGGTTGATGATAACCGACGGCCCGCCTGGAACGGGCTGTCCCGTGATAGCGTCCATCACTTCTGCGAATTTCGCAGTTGTCGTCACTGAGCCCACGCTCTCCGGTCTTCACGACCTGCGCAGGGTGGCCGCTCTCGCCGGGCATTTCAAAATCCCGCTCGGAATTTGCATAAACAAGTTTGACATAAATGAACAGATTTCAGGGGAGATTGAAAAAGAGGCGCAAAAACTCCCCAATTTCAGATTCGCCTCCAGGGTCCGGTATGACAAGTGCGTCACAAGTGCTCAAATCGAGGGGAAAACTCTTGTGGAGATGTCGGACAAGGGATCTGCGGAGGATGTCAGGGCCTTGTGGAAAAAAGTGGAGAAGGAGGCGGGCGGGTGACGGTAGATGCAGGATTCAGGATGCAGGATTCAGGATGCAGGATTCAGGATGCAGGATTCAGGATGCAGGATTCAGGATGCAGGATACAGGATGCAGGATACAGGATGTTTACCCGCCCGCTGAAAGTGCCGGCGGGCTGGATGCCGGTAGTTTGCGCGGCGTGCCTCGGCGACTTGTCTCGGCGTAGCCGCAGGCGAAGACGGAAGCACTACGCGGAGACGGGTCCCCGCGCAAACACGATCTTTGCGCCGGGACGGCGCAAAGTACTTGCGGGCTCCGCCTATCCGCAGGGGGGCTGATTCTGGGTGGTGAAGATATGATTTTGAAAGGATCGTAAAATAAAGTGAGCTGAAGATGAATGTTGCGATACTTGGAGCAAGCGCTAAGCCGGAGAGATATAGCTACAAGGCGTTGAAGGAGCTTTCCGCGAAGGGCTTCGCCGTCTTTCCGGTGAATCCGGCTCTGAAGGAAATAGAGGGGATAAAGACATATGCGTCGCTCGGGGAGATTGAGGAAAAGATAGACACCGTGACGGTCTATCTTTCACCGGAGCGCTCGGCCGCGCTTGGGGAGGAGATTCTGTCGCTTCGTCCTCGCCGCGTGATATTCAATCCCGGCGCGGAGAATCCGGGTCTCGCCGATAGGCTGCGTGCGGAGCGGGTCGAGGCGCTCGATGCCTGCACCTTGGTCATGCTCAGGACCGGGGAGTTTTGAAATGGAGAGTCTCGAATCACTGTTGAGTTCCGAATTCTGGGGCAGGATGAACGCGCCAAGCGCGGCTTCCCATCTGCAGGGGCCTTGCGGCGACGAGATCGAGTTCCACCTCCACATCAAGGACGATGTGATCGAGGATGTCAGATGCTGGTCGGAAAGATACTGCGAGCACACTGTCGGATGTGCGATAGCCGTTGCGAAACTGGCGAAGGGAGAGAGATTGATGGATTGTCTATTCATCAATCCTGGGAAGGTGCTGTTATTGTCCGAGTCGGGACTTGAAGGAAGGCATTGCGCGATCCTCGCGGTGAGCGCATTCCACAGGGCGTTGGCCGATTATTTTCTCATGCCATGAGGACAGGCGGAGGGAGGAATGAAGTCTTCAGGAAAAATCGCTGGAATCGGAGCCGAACTCGGCAGGCACATGCCATTCACGGCTCTTGGCACTTTGAGCGGAATCCTCATCATGGGGCTGATAGCCCTGCTTTCAGTCCCGGCGCAGACCTCGGAGAGGCTCTTCTGGGTCATGCATCCGGCGCACGTGCTCCTGAGCGCGCTCGTCACGACAGCGGTCTATCGTCTGCATTCGGGCAGGGGGGTTGTGAAGACGCTGCTCGTGGGATATCTGGGCTCGGTTGGGATAGCAACTTTCAGCGACAGCGTCATGCCGTATTTCGGCGAATTCATACTCGGACTGCCAAGAAGGGAATGGCATATAGGTTTCATAGAGAAATGGTGGCTGGTCAATCCCCTCGCGTTGGCAGGAATAGGGCTGGGAGCTTGGCAACCGCGGACCAAAATATTCCACGGGATACATGTCCTGCTCAGCACATGGGCGTCGCTGTTCCACATGACAATGGCTGTCGGCCCGGATCCGGGTGCCGCGATGATCGCTGGAATCGCCTTCTTCCTCTTCCTCTCGGTATGGATACCGTGCTGCACAAGCGACATAGTCTTTCCGCTTGTCTTCGCCCCTTTGCCCGGAAAGCCGGAGAATTCCGAAGGCGGAATTGAAAAAAACGGATGACGATGGATGTTATGAGCATAATTTCAAAACAATCCGATTGACAAGGAGAAATCCCGATGCCTGATCCACTGACACCCTATGGCAACCGCCCGATGGTGACACCGATAGTGCACGCCGTGAACTATGAATACCGCGACTTCGAGGTGCTCAGGCAGATCACGGACGGGGAGATAGACGGCTACACCTACCACCGGGACGACAATCCGACCGTCCGCGCGGTGGAGAAGAAGATAGCCGAGATGGAGCTGGCGGAAGACTGCATCCTCTGCACATCCGGGATGGCGGCCTGCACGATGGTCTTCCTCACATATCTCAAGTCCGGAGACAATCTCGTCCTCTTCCACGACATCTACGGGGCCAACTACAAGGTTTCGCTGATGCTCGAAAGGCTTGGCGTGGATGTGACCTGGCTCGACGCCGACCAGAGCCCGGATCTGGCGAGGCACTTGAAGCCGAATACGACGATGATATTCCTCGAGTCGCCCACGAATCCGCTCTGCAAGACGATAGACATAGCGGCGGCCCGGCTTGCGGCGGACAAGGTCGGGGCGATGCTTGTCGTCGACAACACCTTTGCAACGCCGCTGCACCAGAATCCATTGAAGCTAGGCGCGCGCCTGGTCATACACAGCGCGACGAAGGCGCTTGGAGGCCACAACGATCTTATGGCCGGAGCGATAGCCGGATCGAAGGAAGACTACGACAAGCTGTGGTTCACCAGGCAGGCGGTCGGCTCGACGCTGGACGCATATTCGGCTTCGCTCCTGGAGCGCGGCCTCAAGACCTTCGTCCTGCGCGAGGAGAGGATGGCCTCGAACGCCATGATGGTGGCGGAATTTCTCCGCGGACACGAAAAGGTCTCGCGTCTGCGCTATCCCGGGCTCGAATCCGATCCTGGAAACCATGTGGCAAAACGGCAGATGCATGGAGGATTCGGCGGAATGCTCGCATTCGACGTCGGCGATGACATCGAGGACGCGAAGAGCTTCATATCCTCGCTCAAGCTCGTCTATCACGCCGTGAGCCTTGGATGCACCGAGAGCCTCGTGTGCATACCATTTTTGACGACGATGCTCTATCTGCCGCCGGAGCGCCGCACCAGCTTCGGCGTCAGGAAGAACACGGTCAGGCTATCCGTCGGGGTGGAAAAAGCCGAGGATATAATTGGCGACCTGAGACAGGCCCTCAATGGCCTGATAAGACAAGGAGCAACGAGATGAGTGAAGAATGCAAAGGCTGTTCATCCAAGACATGCTCTTCGGCGGAGAAGAAGCCGCCGATGAATGCTGTGCCGGTGGAGCAGGATGACAACAGCGGGGTTGACAAGGCGATGTCGGGGATCAGGCACAAGGTGGTGGTCCTTTCGGGCAAGGGTGGGGTAGGCAAGAGCACCGTGGCGGCCGCGCTCGCCTGGAGGCTTTCCGCGAAGGGGCACAAGGTGGGATTGCTTGACACCGACATACACGGTCCGAGCATACCGGTGATATTCGGCTTGCACGATGAGAAGCCCGAGTTCGAGAACGAGAGGATAATACCGGTCGAGATAGGCGACCTGAAGATAATCTCCACTGCATTCTTTCTGCGTTCGAGGACGGACTCGGTGATATGGCGTGGGCCGATGAAGGCGGGGATAATCAAGCAGTTCCTGCAGGACGTCGAATGGGGAGAGCTCGACTACCTGATAATAGACTCGCCTCCGGGCACTGGCGACGAACCGCTGTCGGTATGCCAGATGATACCCGATGCCGACGGCGCCGTGGTCGTCACCACCCCCCAGAATCTCTCGACCGCCGACGTCCATCGTTCGATAGACTTCTGCAGGAAGCTGAAGTTCCCGATCATAGGGATTGTCGAGAACATGAGCGGCTTCGCATGTCCGCACTGCGGCAAAAACACGGAAATATTCAAGACCGGCGGCGGGCGCAGGATGGCTGAGATCGAAAACGTCCCATTCCTAGGGGCGATACCGATGAACCTGTCGTTGATGGCTTCCTGCGACGATGGCAGGGGATTCGCCGGGATGGGGCCTGATGCGTCAGGCTTCTTCGACGGGATCGTGGCCAGCTTCGAGAAAAACATACAAAAAAGGAGACAGCAGAAAT
>CAZGJP010000199.1:0-5256 GCA_964526605.1 uncultured Lentisphaera sp. | reverse complement strand
CCTGTATCTTGAATCCTGAATCCTGAATCCACCCCTCACTTCCTCCCGGGATTTTTCGCTTGAAGCGAGTATATTATCAAATCATGAAAAATATCACCGATCTGGATAAAAACAAAAAAGCATCCTTGAACAAGGCGCAGCTCGAGGTCGCCTCCTTTGTCCTGGGGCAGTTCGCGTCCGGATACCCTGCGGACAGATCTCTCTCATCAGCCCTGAGAGCCAGAAAATATCTCGGCTCACGCGACAGACGCTTCATCAGCGAGAATGTCTTCTCCCTCTTCAGATGGTGGGGATGGATACGCGAGATCGCAGATGCAAATTGCGAAATCCGCAGCCTTGCCGACAATCCCGGAGTCCTTTCGAACTGCCTCGAGCTGGCGGCTGTCATTTCGGATATCGGCGGGGAGGGGACATGCATCCCGTCCGCCCCGGAACTGTCAGGACGCTTTCAAGTCCCCGCCCGGATTCTAAGTCCGGGAAAGCTCCTTCCAGATTATTTCATGGCCTGCCTGTCTCCCGGATTCGTCGCCGAAAACATGATCACCGCATGCCAGGCCCGTCCTCCGATATGGATACGAACCCGTCGCGGATGCAGGAAAAGACTAGAATCGGCCCTCAAAAAAAATGATGCCGTTTTCGAATCCCCCGGACAAGTCCCGGAGGCCATGAAAGTGGTCAAATGCGGGGCGAGCCTCTATTCCCTGCCGGAATTCGAGGAGGGCCTCTTCGAGGTGCAGGACATCGCATCGCAGGCGGTCGCGCTGATCTCGGCGCCAAAGCCCGGAGAGAAGTGGCTCGACGCATGCGCCGGCGCCGGAGGAAAAACTCTGCACCTGGCCGACCTCATGGAGGGCAGGGGCTCGATCGTCTCGCAGGACTCCGACGAGAGGAAAATCGCCGAACTGATGCGCCGCGCGGCAAGAGGAGGATTCTCGAACATCCGCCCGAAAACGGCGGACTCGTCGAAAAAGGACAAACGAAGGGGGGACTTCTTCGACGGCGTCCTTGTTGACGCTCCGTGCTCATGCTCCGGCACATGGCGGCGCAACCCGGATGGAAGATGGCGGACCAAGGAGGGTGAAATCAGGAGATTCCACGATCTGCAGCTCGCAATCCTGAACGCATCCGCCACCTCCGTCAGGAAAGGTGGAAGCCTGGTCTATGCGACCTGCTCCGTCTTCAAGGCCGAAAACGAGGATGTCGTGGCGGATTTCCTGTCCGCAAATCCCGGCTTCAAGCTTGCGAATTTCGCAAGCCCGTTCGACGGAAAGAACATCCACGGGACATTCCATGTGGATCCCCTCTCCCTCGATTCCGACGCCATGTTCATCGCTAAATTCAGTAGAGATGTCTAGCCGATTGCGTTCGCCTTCGGGGAGGCCAAGGGAAGAACTGCCCCGCCTATTCCATTCAGCGTTACACCGTTGGCACGTTCCCGCCAGCTCCCAGCTTGCCCCTGCGGAGCGGTTTACTCGCCCTCTCCTTTGGAGAGTGCTGGCGAGCGGGCAAGCCTCGCCGTCCGCTTCTCCACATCTATTTTTACAAGGAGGAAACGAAGTTAAGGGAAAACTATGTGCTCACACTTAGTGTCCTTCGTGTCATAGTGGTAAAGGTAAATATTGTCTTCCGCGGTTTCCGCGTGTTTCGCAGTTCATTTATTCCAGCTTGTATGTGCTGATGGCGTTGTCCCTCCCGATCTTCCTTCTTAATTCTTCTGGCAGTTGATCCATTATCCGCCAAGTCTCGTCGAATGATTGCGGCGTCTTCGTGTCGTCTCCCTCGATGGGGATGAATTCGTCCGAGCCTATCATGAAGCGGTCGGGATATTTCTTGAAGAGCTCCATCCATTCGCCGCGGATCTTCCAGTCGCCGTCGACTATCCGGTTGGGCATGCCTCCGCCGGCGAGATCGTGTTCGCGCTCCTCGATGCGGATGGCCAGGAAGAGATTGGGATGCGCTTGGATGAGCCTTTCAATCAGTTCAGGTGTCTTGCCCCCCGTGTTGTCCCACCCGAGATGGCGCCAGACGAAGCGCGTCTTCCGGTTGTGCACCAGTAGTTTCTCGAAGCCCTTGATGTTCTCCCTCAGCGTCGCGGGATTGTTCGGGCTGACCTTTGCAAGCCCCCGCGGCATTGCCATTTCCTTCGGGACGGCCTCCATGTGGAAGTCTATTGGGATGTCGTTCTCCGCCGCGATGTCGGAAAGAAGCATAAGCAGTGGATGTTCCGGCGTCGTCTCCTCGTAGACGTGCGCCTTGCTGAACGACACATGCAGGGCGGCGATCTCGCCGAAGCACTTGACGCCAGACTTGACAAGCCTTCCAGCCTCCTCCCTGAACCTCCTCTTCGTCTCGTCCGTCACCGCATCCGGCTTGTTTGCATGTATCATCGGGTTGAGAATGTCGCCGCCACCGGCCAGCACTAGACGGTCAGGGTATCTGCCCGCGAGCTCCGCAAGAGCCGACATTTCCACCTCGTCCCGGTTGGCGAAGGTCCGCGGAGGAGGAAGCAGGACTACCTTCTCGATGTTGTGGCTCTTCATCATCCTTGCCAGGTTCCGTGCGGAGGAGATGAAGTTCTCCTTGGACGTGCCTCTCCGCTGGGAAGATTTCTGTCGAGTACCAGCCCCATCGCGGTTCTTCTCCACGTTGACGGCGTCCGGAGCCTTCGAGCCCAGGAGATGGATGTTGACGTCAACATATCCGTAGGCGGGAGATTCCTCGGCGAAGCAAACTCCGACACCTTGCGCGAGCAGAAGGGAGAGAATGGCCATTCCATGTAGCTTGTTCATTTCGAAATCCTCCTGAGTTTATTTTTTCGGAACGCTACGGCTTGAGGATCAGGTAGTTCTTCCTCCCGTATCTGAGATGGACTGAATTCTCCGGCGCGACGTCGAGAATTTCCGCCGGAACCAGGAGCAGAAACGAATTGCCCGGGGTGGATGAGAATGATTTCTCCAGCACGTCGAACGGCTTCTTCATGTAGAAGAGAAAGACCTCGGTCGAGATGTCCTGATGGACAAGAAGCGTGCATTTCTCCGGGATGATGCGGTCGAGCTCCGCCGCGAAGTTCCTTCCCTTCTCCCTCTGCTGGCGCAACGGCATCAAGAAGGCGGAGGCCAAAAGCGCTGCGCTCAGCGTGAACCAGAGCACGGCGGCGAACCTGAAGTCAATCCCGTCGCTTCCCGGATCGTCCCTGTCCAGCCCCATGAAGACTCCCGCGCAGGCGAACGCGGATGCGGCAAGGATGAGCAGCCAACCCCACCCGCCCAGGCCTTTCGCTGCCGCGATGGCGGGCTGGAGAATCTTCAATGTCCCACCCAGGTCGCCGTATGCGAGCATGGCAAAGCTGCATGCAGCCAGGATCGGGAGCAGCGCGAAAATCAGCGACAGCGACCTTATCCCCTTCCGCAATAGCCCCGTGAACCTGTCATCCGGCCTGGTCCCGAAGCATGACGCCAGGAGCATGGACGCGAGCGGATAGGCGGGCATCGAGTATCTCGGCTTGGTTCCGGGCATCAGGTTGACCGCCGCGAAAATCGCAATCAGCGACTTGCGCAGGGCTCCTCGATTTTCGGACGGGCTCCTGGTTGCTTCCGCCTCTTGCGGCTCCGCAGCCAGCGAAGTCCACAATCTAGGCAGGAAGAGCAGCCAGGGCATGAAGGCGAACACCGCGCCGAAGACTCCCTTGAACCAGCGTCCGAACTCGATGTTGGCCGGATTCAGCCGGAAGAGCATTTCCTTCATCCATGTTCCGGACATCTTTTCGGAGCCGCCGGCAGGCATCGCCGATTTCGCCTGGAAATACCAGAGCAGGAATATCGCCAGCATCGCGGCGAAGGAGACGATGTGCGACGGCGAGGCCAGCATCTTCGACTCCCGGTCTCGCCTGAGCACGAAGATGATTGCGACGTAGTGGAACAGCAGTGCTATCGGCCCCTTCAGGAGCAATGCCACCCCGAGCGCGAATGCGGGGGGGAGCCAGAGGACGAAGCCACGCCTCCCGAAGCTGTATGCGTTCAGCCAGAGCAGGGTGGCCGCGCCAGTGAACGCCACATAGCAGGCATCTATCTCCACCGCACGGCCTATCTCGAAAATCCCGGCACTGCTCATGAAGACCAGCGCGGCGAGAAGGCGCTCCCGCCGGCTCAGCCAACCCGATGGAAGCCCCGCGATCAGCAGCGAGAGGAACAGAACGCATATCCTCGTCGGCATGCGCACGCTGAAATCATCCGCCTTCCCGAAAATCTTCACCGAGGCCGCAATCATCCAGTTGAACATCGGCGGCTTGCGGAAATAACTCTCCCCACCGTATTCCGGAACAGCCCAGTCCCCGCTCTCCAGCATCTTCAGAGACGGATATATCCGGCGGGTGTCGCTCTTGTCTATCTCAAGCGTCGTGATGGCAGGCAGATAGAGCAAAGCCCAGACAAGCAAGACCATGCCGCAGCGTGTCACCCATGATGAATCCGAAATACGGCGGAGAAAGGCGCAGAATATGCCCGCACGATGGGAGCCCGCTGTCGCTGTTTTACCTGTCATGCGGCATCCTGCTTGTAAATAGGGTCTGTCCACAAAAAGCCGTTTTTGCGGATTTGAGTTCGTCGGAGCCAAGCGGTTGCTTGAAATCCCGGCAACTTTGATTTGGTGGAATGATTTTTTGCTCCCGCATTCGTTATCTCACTTGAGTCTGGATTGGATGACAAGTATCGCGCTTTCGCCTTTCTCGTAGGCGGCAAGTTCTGCTGGAATGCAGTTTTTACGGGCATCAGCCGAAAGCGAATACGGATTCTCGGGGTCTGGAGTGAAGCCCATTTTTTCTTCCGGCGTGTAGTCGTCAACCACCTCGATCGGCTTCAAACGCGGGAATAAACCACTGATCTCCAGTATCTGTGCCTCTTTTTTATAGACATACTTCAACTTGTCATAGCCGGAAAACTCCGAGACGGATTCCAATTCCGCCGGCTCGGCGAAGCGATGTCTATACTCGAAATATTTCCCCGGCTCGCCAGTCAAAATAAATCTTGTTTCTTCTTTGTCGAACGCGACACGGGAACTTTTCAAGCCCGTCTTCCCATGCTGCGGATGGCTGTCCCCGATCACGCTGAAGCCGTTAAATTCAAACGAGACTTTTGCGCCGTCCTTATACTCAGGCAGTTTTGGATCGCCGACAACGCAGATTCTTCCGCTCGATGCCAACTTCACCGCCTTCGACGGCAATATCACCCTCTGCCACTTGTCTGTATCGAGATCAAGCGC
>CAZGJP010000198.1:0-5273 GCA_964526605.1 uncultured Lentisphaera sp. | reverse complement strand
TCTGCCGGGAGCGAAGGTGCAGGGCAATCCACCATCGTGGACGGTCCGCAGAGGGGATGTGCTTGAACCGTCCAGACCGATGGACAAGGGGCGGCTCGCCGAAATGATCTCCGCGGAAATCCCGTTCATAAGGATAAAGGATGCCGGGCTTGCGAACGGAACGGATTTTAGCGATCCGGTTGACAACCCGAATCTTGGAAAAAAGCGGAAGATGGAAATGGCGGCGAACGAAAAATTCCTGGGCAGGATCAGCGAGGAGCAGTATCGCAAGATTCTGGAGGAGAACAAAATCGAGGAGAAGCCGAGAGCACCATACGAGCTCGGCCTTGCCGGGACCGAACTGCCATACCGCGCATGGAAGGTGGTCAAGGCCTGGGCCGAGAACAACGGTTACAGCTTCAACTATTCCGGGGACATGGGCAGCGCGAGGCATTCGACGGACAACTGCGACAGCCATTCCCAGGACGAGCCAGTCACCTTCATCTCCTGGCATGATGCGCTGCTGTGGTGCAACGCCCTGTCGGAGATATTCGGGAAGAATCCAGTTTATTTCAACGATCAGGAGAGAAGACAGCCATACAGGCAGGCGATACTGTTCAGGCTCGACATGTTCGATGCTAGGGACGGAACGCCTCTCCTTCCGTGGGATACTTCCTCCGGGAAGGGCAAAGGGCGCACAGCTCATTCCGGGGCCGGCGTGAAGATATTCTTCGACGGCGCGTCCGACGGATTCCGTCTGCCGAGCGACGAGGAATTCAAGATTGCTGAAGCCTCCGGTAGATGCGTCCCCCCCGAAAAGGAATGGACGGCGGCGAATTCCGGGGACAAGACCCAGCCGGTCTCGTGTGGATGCGGGGCTGGTTTTTTATCCGGTATGAAAGGCAATGTCCTCGAGTGGGGATGGGATGGAGACGCTCAGTATTTCAATCCCCAGAACTCGATGTATGAGGTGAATGGCGGCGGCTATTTTTACGAGGACATCAATGCGCCGAGGAAGAAGGACTATTTCTACACGGATTATACGGCAAATGCAAAATCAATCATAGGGCTAAGGGTGTCGTCAAGATGAAAAAACGCAGAGGATTTTTGTTGGTGTTCACACTTGTCGCAGGCTTGTCTTTGTCCGCCCAGAAGGAGGGCAAGGAATACGAGGAGGCCGGCAAAAAGAATGATGTGTCAAAAGTGCTGAAGCATTTTCCTGAAGGCTCGAAGCACGAGTCGCTTATGCTGGCGATGAAGGATGGAACCAAGCTGGCTGTGGACGTGTTCACGCCGCCGGGCTCCGGCCCCTGGCCTGTCATCCTCGCCAAAGGCTACTACGGCCATTTCGGAACTGCGAATTACGCAAGTCCATGCAAGAAAGGTGAGTTCGCGTTTGTCTGCGTGGACTCCCGGGGGAAGGGAAGCTCGGAGAAAGGATCTCTCGATCCGAAGGATCCAGGATACGAAATAAGCGACGCATATGAAATTTGCGATTGGATATCGAAGCAGTCCTGGTGCAATGGCGGGATAGGGATTCATGGCGGAAGCGGCAACGGTGTCGCCGCATACTGCGCCTTCCTCGCGAAGCATCCGGCGCTCGCCGCCGTGGCACCGGGCAACTCAAGCGCATACACCTACAACTACTGGGGATTCAACAACGGAGTGCGCAGGGCCGGGCTATACAACTGGCTGAATTTCCTGGGAATAAGCAAGGACGAATGGCCCAAGCCGACCTTGCAGTCTCTGAAAATCGCCGAATGGGAAAATATTCTGGGATCCTCCGCAGGAAACAACAGCACAGTCGTGCTCGCAGGGGCGGGATGGTTCGATATCGTGAGCGAATCCGCGGTGGAGCTTTTTATGAAATGTTCCAGAGACGCAAGGATTTTCGTGAGCGTGGGCCCCAACTCCCACGCCGGAGAAATTCCATTCAAGTTTCCAAGGAAAAGCTCGAAGGGCGGGACAGCCGTCCCCAAATTCGAGGACATACTTGCGGGCAAGGCGAAGATCCCGGAGAAGTCCGTCATCCGCTACTTCGTCATGGGCGACAAGAATGACAGCGCCGGAACTGGACTGGGAAACATATACAGGGAGTCCGACTCATGGCCGCCAAAGGGGACCGTGATGACTTCGTTTTATCTGAAGGCGGACGGGATGATTTCCCTGGAAAAGCCGTCGGACAAGGCCGGCGCGCTTGAATACAGCTACGATCCGAGGGATCCTGCTCCGAGCATAGGTGGGAACTGGATGTACACGAAGGAGAACATAGGGCCTCTCGACCAGCGTCCGCTGAAAAAGAGAAAGGACATCCTCTTCTTCGCTGGCGACGAATTGAAGGAGCCAGCCGAAATAGCGGGAAAAGTCCACGCCGAGATTCATTTCTCCACCGATGCGCCAGACACCCTCTTTGTTGTCAAGCTGGTTGACATCTATCCAGATGGCTATGAGATGATTGTGAGGGAATCCGCCGGAATGGCCCGTTATGCGGGTGGCCTCGACAAACCTGCACCAGTGGAGAAGGACAAGATCTACAGGCTCAGCCTCGATCTCTGGAGCACGGCGATAGGCGGGGGGTGGGGGGGGGGGGTGGGGGGGTGGGTGGGTGGTTCGAGCGCGTCGGCATACGAGGTGCATCCGAACAGCTTCGAACAGGTCAAGTCATATGAAAATTCCCCCGTGGCGAGGCAGAAAATACATCTCTCGTCCGATCATCCGTCATGCATCATCTTGCCAGTGCAAGGCGCGGGAAAATAGGGCGGGTTTCAACCCGCCACTGGAGATTGGGCAAACCCGGTCTTTGCGCCGGACAGCGCAAAATGCAGGATGGGCGGGTGGGGCGTCAGAAGTCGGACGAGCAGAGGATGCCAACGTGCCAACGTGTGCACGCTGAACGGAACAACGAAAGCGGCCATTAATCATAAAAGGAGATTGTATGATGCTCAGAACAGTTGGATTGTGTACGTGCGCGGCGATTGTTGTGGCTCTGACGAATCCTCTCATCGGGGCCGAGGATGAGTCCGGGATCAAAGCCCAATACGGCATAAATCTGAGCGCCCCAAAAGACTGGAACAGGATGCAGGCGTTCCTGAACGTGATGAAAATGTCGAGAGAATGGATAAGCCAGACCGCGGACAAATGGAGCGATGGCCGGAAACTGCCGCAGGACGAAAACGGATATGTGACGAGGCTCGAGCCAGGACAGATGGCGGTGGCCCTCATGCTGACCGAAGTCGGGGAGAAATTTCCCGGCGGAGAATACGTGTTCCTCTACGATGGAGACGGAGATTTCGAGTGGAAAGGCAACGCGAGCCTGAAGGATGCCAAGCCCGGAAGGCATCTGGTGGAGGTCAAATCCGCCGCACAAGGCTTCGTCCAGATGGTGATGACAAGGCTGGATCCCGCCAATCATCCCCGCAACATGCGCTTCGTCAAGGCTGAATTCGAGAAGGACATGGAGACGAAATACTTCGCTCCCTGGGTCTTCGAACTCTGGGGTGATGCAAGGACGATCCGATACATGGACATGATGCTGACGAACGGCTCGACCCAGAGCGAATGGAGCGCACGCCCCAAGCCTTCGGACAGGACATATTCGGTAAAGGGGATCTCCATCGAGGACATAATCCGTCTCAGCAGGCTCACGAACAGCAATCCGTGGGTAAACATTCCTTTCGACGCCAACGACGAATATGTCAGGGAGATGGCCGTCATGCTCCGCGACGGGCTTCCTTCGGGCCTGACCACATACTACGAACTTTCAAACGAGGTATGGAACGGAATGTTCAAGCAGGCGCGCGACGCCGAAAAGAAGGGCAAGGAGCTCGGCCTGTCGCCTGAAGGATGGAAGGCCGGGCTCATGTATTACTCGAAACGCTGTTCGGAAATATTCTCCATACTTGACGAAGTCTACAAGGACAAGCCAAGGAGGAGCTATCGCAAGGTGATCGCCACGCAGTCCGCAAATCTTGGAGTCGCCAAGATAAACGTGGAAAGCTTCGATGTCCACAAGAAGGCCGATTCGCTCGCGGTCGCCCCCTACATCGCGTTCAACGTGCCGGTGAAAAAGGGCAAGTGGAATACACTGGAAGCCGATGATGTCCAGAACTGGAGCAGCGACCGCCTCTTCGAGTATTTGAATGAAAAAGCTTTGCCCCAGAGCATGAAAAATATGGACGACCAGAAGGCTCTCGCCGAAAAATACGGGCTCGAACTGCTCGCCTACGAGGGAGGACAGCATCTCACCGCCCTCGGAGAGGCGAACAAGAACAAGAAGCTTGTCGACCTCCTGAATGATGCCAACCGCGACCCGAGAATGGTCGGCCTATATGAAAAATATCTCGGCCACTGGAACAAAATCGGAGGCGGGCTATTTTGCGTCTTCAGCGACATGAGTCCATACTCGGTGCATGGAGCATGGGGGCTTCTCGAACATGTCGGACAGGACCCCGCATCATCGCCAAAATATCAGGCCGTGAAAAAATGGGCGGCTTTGCTCCCGGAAAGTAAATCCGAATCAGTCCCCTCGGGGAAATAAGTCAATTCGGTCGGCAAGGTCAAATCCAGCATCAAAAGGAGAAAACTCGTATGAAGATTCAAAAAATCGTAATGCCCGCGATTTTCGCAACCATTCTTCCACTTGCGAATTTCGCGGACGAAGCCCGCGATTGCCCCGTCGTTGATTTTGGCGACAATCTTTTCTGGTACGCCTTTGGGATTCCCCCTTACAGATCAGGGATAGATGAGGCAAAAAAGCCGGAAAGACTGAAAATTGCCGAGGGCGAATTCATCAACGGCCAGCCTTTCAGCATGACCATGCCGCTCAGCATGATCTCCGCGGACTACAACACGAAGGGAAACAACACCCGCTTCTACGGCGGCATTAAAACACACTGATGGTACACCCCCACAAATAAATATACCTGGTCGGAAGGCGGCTCGAACGTTGACCACGAAGGCTATGACGATCTGAACTACATGGGAGCCGCACTGGAAACACCGACCAACCGTCTGAAAGCGATCGGTGTCTGGCTATGGAAAAAAGAGGATTTCATAAATGGCGGAGACAAATATCCTGTGACCTTCGATGAGAATAGCCGTATCGGGGTGTTCCTTTCCCGCACATATGCGGTAAACGAGGAGCAGGCCAAGAGGAGAATTGCAGAAGGAAAAATTCCAAAAGAGGCCAGACCGTGCACCGACACTTATGCAAACCAGCAGATTAAGATCGTGCCACGCGAAAAGTGGGGCGGCTGGGAAACCGTGCATATCGTGGTGCAGGATGGAGAACAGTT
>CAZGJP010000197.1:0-5302 GCA_964526605.1 uncultured Lentisphaera sp. | reverse complement strand
TTTGCCGATCACATTTTCAACATCCATACTCCCCCTCGTCTTTTCAGGTGAACAGCAGATGCCGGGATAATTTCATTGCCAGCCGCTTTTGTTCTCCAGAATTTCCTTTGTGAAGCGTCCTGTCCGAGCCGTTGCATTTCCGTAGCCGCCAATTGTGAATGCCTCCGCGTAAGAGCAGCCGCATGCGGCTCCTATCGGAGGGAAGTCGAGTTTCGATGGAGTTGGCATCTGGCAGGCATGCATCCCTATCGCTTCTATTTTCTTCTCCTGGTAGCCGCTGATGTCTATATGGCTTTCCCATCGCGTGAATATCTTGCCGAATATCGTGGGAGATATGTCAAGCCAGTGAAGCAGCATGCCGCCATATCCGGAGTCCCGGGCCTTTAGATATGCTTTCGTTACAAGCAGGCAGGTGCCCACATGCTCCATGTCAAGCATGATGGGCCCATGTGTCATCACGGCTTCAGGACTGTGCCGGATAATGAGTTCGGATAGCCTTCTGACGGAATCAGCGTCCTCGTGGGCGGTCAGGATGGTCGGGAGGTCACTTGTCACGCATTCAGGCCGGGGACTTCCGTATCTGAGTTCTATATCCTTTCCTTCCTTGTCCCTGTAATGGCGCTGGGGATGATCGAGGAATATCGGCTTTGTCCCAAAGAAGGCTGCCGCCGCTTCGGCCTCGCCTCTTCTTCTATTGATCATCTCCATGCTGGAGGGTTTGGTCGTTTCCCGCGTCCCGTCCGGATGGACCGCATGGAAGTCGCCTGACATGTTGTTGGTGGACATCACGTAGGCTATCGCATAGCCCGATTCCCTGTATTTGACGAGGGTGCCTCCGACGTTCAGTTCTATGTCGTCGGCATGGGCACCTACAGCCATCAAAGAATTCTTCATGGTGTTTCTTCCTTTCTGACGCCAGTCGCCCGGATCTCGGCCTCAAATTTCATTTATCGTTAAGATATATGTGGCGTATGATTTTCCAATAGGTCATATGCCAATATTATTGGCGTAATTGCTCTTTCATCGCCCAATCCTGGCCTCCGAGAAGAACAGGAGGGATCATGCGTCGTTTGAGACTGCGGCGCGGTTCTTCAGGTTTTTCGGCATAGATTAGAACTTGGTGGGGCCGAACGATCATGGCGATTTTCGGTCAAAATACGCCGCAGGAATAAGGCGCATCAGGGGGTGATATGGGAACTTTAGAGGTCTGGCTAGGAAGTAGGAAGGTAGGTGGGTTTCCATGATGAACTAGTGCCGTCGAGGGGACAGCGATTCCTTGGTCAAGCCCCTGCGATCAAGCACGGGGGGGAGCAGCAGTGTGCTTTTCGATGGGGTAATGGATGTAGTGGGCCCTGGCAAGGGGAGAGGAAGCAGCGAAGGCAGGAACTTAGGCATTAAGATTGAATGGAGAATTAAAGATGATATTGTATTGAGCAGGTGAGTTGGATGGATGCGCTGTCAACTTGCGCTCTTGCGATGGAGTAAGATAATTATGCGTCTGGACTACGACTTCAAGCCCGTCTATGTGAAGAGGGTGGCGTACATCACGCACATGGCCAAACCCGGAGGATACACGCACAGGATCCATGCCCACGCCCGTGATGCCCACGAAATCATCTATGTCGACTACGGTGCGATAAGTCTGGTTGCCGGAGGTAGGAAGTTCCATCTCAAGCCAGGAGAATGCATATTCATTCCAGGAAGGAGGGCGCATTCCTTTCCCGACAGTTCCAGCACGCCCTTTGACTACATGAACATCATCTTTTTCGGGAAGCTGCCGGCGGAGCTTTCACTGAAGATAATTCCCACGAACAAGTTTGCAATGGAGGTCATGAAGGAACTGAAGGTTGAAAGCGTAAATGAGCAGAAGGATGGATTCTGCCTAATGTCGTGCCTGCTGACTGAATTCATAATATATCTGCTGAGGCAGGTATCGGGTTTCATCCCGAGGGCCTTGCCCCAAGCCGCTTACCAGAAGCAATACCATTCCGAAGTCGTCAACCGCGCATTGTCGGTGATAGAGAATGGATATCTACATCCCCTGACGCTGGACATAGTGGCGCGCTCCACAGGAATCGGGGTGTCGAGGCTGAGACAGCTTCTGAAGATCGAGACAGGAGAGAATTTCAGCACCATTCTACACAGGCGGAGGGTTACCGCTGCGAAACATCTTCTTGCGGAAGGGGCATATTCGTTAAAGGATATTGCCTTGAACATTGGCTATCAAGACACGTCATTTTTTTTCAAGATATTCAAGCGTCTAACTGGGAAGACCCCCAAGGCATATGCGAAGAGTCTGGGTGAACCGGAGGACAAGGAATTAAAATGACCCCCGGGTTTGGGCCCGGGGGCATTTCAATTTATGCGTGTTGGCTCAGGATCTTATTTCGGCGTGATCTCTATGGCCGTTATCTTCGTCCCGCCAAACACCGAGATGAAGTCAATGTCAAGGACAGCGTCGGCAACGGTCACATCGAATGTCCTCTGTATGGCTATAAATCTGCCTCCTGCCTGTGAAACAATATCAAAGTCTTCCAGCATTCTGGAACCTTCCATATCCACATTGAACACTCTCCTTCCAGCGGCGGAATGATATAGCTCGGTGAAGTGCAGCTTGACGGTATACATGCCGTTTTCCACAGGCACTTCATAATTGATGGAGTCGTCGAAGCTGAACCTTTCGACATTGTACAATTCGTCATCATCGGTTCCTGATACATCGATCGCATATCCCCATATGTCCGTAGCAGTGTTGTTTCCCCAGCCGTTTGCCTGGGTGACGTATTCCTCGTCAGATTCCCAGTCTCCGAACGCCGGGCCAGTGGTCAACCGTATGGATTCAACTTTCGGGGTGATCTCTATGGCCGTTATCTTCGTCCCGCCAAACACCGAGATGAAGTCAATGTCAAGGACAGCGTCGGCAACGGTCACATCGAATGTCCTCTGTATGGCTATAAATCTGCCTCCTGCCTGTGAAACAATATCAAAGTCTTCCAGCATTCTGGAACCTTCCATATCCACATTGAACACTCTCCTTCCAGCGGCGGAATGATATAGCTCGGTGAAGTGCAGCTTGACGGTATACATGCCGTTTTCCACAGGCACTTCATAATTGATGGAGTCGTCGAAGCTGAACCTTTCGACATTGTACAATTCGTCATCATCGGTTCCTGATACATCGATCGCATATCCCCATATGTCCGTAGCAGTGTTGTTTCCCCAGCCGCTTGCCTGGGTGACGTAGTCCTCGTCAGATTCCCAGTCTCCGAACGCCGGGCCAGTGGTCAACTTCATGGTGGCAGGATTGTTGTTTACTGCCTCAACCGTCAGTGTCCCGTCGAGATATGCGAATGAATAATTGTCGTCTGAACCTCCTGATACTGTTATTGGATATGTCCCTGGTTCGCTCGTAGTTGTAGCCTGGCAGCTGGCAACTGGCATCGCATCGACCACCAACAGTGTCTCGCCATTTGCAAAACCGGATATGGAGAACGTAAGGGGCGGATTGACTTCCCCATATGCCCTGGTCAGGTTGTCTGCTGAAACAGTCAGTCCTTTTTTCGCCACATTTATCTGTTGTTCCGCATCAGACGCCGCATTGTATATCGCGTTTCCTGCCTGGGAGGCGGTTATTGTTGCAGTCCCGGCTCCATTTATGGTTACAGTGTTTCCGTTCACGGTGTCAACTGAACTGTTGCTGCTGCTGTATGAGACCGCAAGCCCCGAAGAGGCCGTCGCCGAAAGTGCGAAATTCGCATCGCCATAGGTCTTTGCTCCTATGGCCTGGAAATCGATTGTCTGGGAGTTCTTCTGGGCGAAATTCGCGATTATCGTCATATTGGAAGTTACATTTGTGAGCGTCAGGGGATTGGAGCTGCTCTGTGCATCGCCGGTCCAATCCTGGAAGTAATATCCGGCGTTTGGAACAGCCGTGACCTGGGAGGTGGAACCTCCATTTGTTACGGTCTGTATTTTCTGGCCGCTGATTGCTCCATTTGCGCCCTCAGTGAATGTTACAGTATGTGTTGTCGGAGGAGCAGTAATGGGCTTGAAGTCCACCTTGATGGCACCAAGATAGAAGAACCCATTTGCATTGTTGTTGTTTGGGCCTTTGACGATATTGATGTCAATTGTCCCGTTGGCATCGGGAGAAATTTCTCCGGTACTTACGGAACTGCCGGAATTATTGGACGGATTTAAGAGTAAGATTTCGGTTGCTGAGCCTGTCACTGTGTATTTAGTTTCCCTGTTGTCTGACGCGTTGAGCCTTGAAGCAAAGAACATGAATTTATAGGTCTTGTCAAGGTCGAGGCCTGATAGCGTGACCTTTGCGCTTGTATCGCTTGTTCCGTTATATAGATCGCAACCCCAGTAGCTGTCCTGGGTTGCAGTTGCCAGGAACGGAAGTGAAGCGTCAGGAGCAGTCGTCCCGCTGGTGTTTACGCCGGCGAAATCGTCTGTCACAGCCATGCTGTAGCTGGTGGGAACCCCATTGGAGCATACAAGGGAGGTTGCCGATCCGTTTGCGGGACCGTTGCCATCATCCGAAATATTGTTCCAGCTTCCGGCGGTTGTCACGCCATTCGAACCGAAATCCGCCAATATTGTTCCAGTGCCCGGATTTCCTGTTTGTTCCGGAAGGACTGCTATTGAAATATCATCGCTGGACTGGAGAGCCCCGTCGTTTGCGGTAAGACGGAGGACATAGGTGCCGCTGGCGCTGAAACTAGCCGTGGTCGCAGCGGAATTCTGACTGGCGAAGGTCATGTCCGGCCCGCTGACTTTGGTCCATGTGATCGTCAGCGTGCTGTTCGGGAGTCCGTCGTCTGTTGCTGTTCCCTGGAGGTTGGCCTGGGATGTCGGAAGCGTTATTGAAATGTCTGATCCGGCATTGACTACCGGCGCCGCATTAGTCTGGACTCCGCCGGTCTTGCTCTGAGCGAAGAGCCAGGCCCACATGGAAGTATGCGGGGGGATTGGAGTGCCGTTGATGACTGTCGCAGGAGTCCATGTGTTTTCATTGTCGATCTCGTATGGCGCATAGGTCGTTATCCAGGCATTGTTATGAGTATTGTCATTCAGGAACAATGTCTTCATCGGCAGGACAGTTCCACCATTGCTCAAGGCATAACTCTTTATATCAGCAACCCAATTGTTTGTATAGCTGACTGAGACAAGCGGATCTCCATTGCCGTGGGTGGCCCAGATTGGAAGGTTCATCAGATTCTGGAGCATGGTGTTGTCCGGATGCCATTGCTGTGGTGCGCCGCATATTGGGAACATTGCAGCGAGAACACCGGGA
>CAZGJP010000196.1:0-5306 GCA_964526605.1 uncultured Lentisphaera sp. | reverse complement strand
ATTTACCCCGGATGCGGAGTTCTGAAATCAGCTCATCCCCCAAATATAAGCCCCGCTCCGCTCCCTTGCAAGCCTCCTCCGCCGCCTGCGGGTTTGAAAAAACAGTCCGGAAGCATATTATTGGGAGCGATGCATGATCAGAGAACAACCATCAAGTCGCCTGAACTTCTTGCCCCGGCGGGGAACCTTGCCGCGGGAATCGTCGCTTTCGAAAGCGGCGCAGACGCCGTCTATTGCGGTTTGAAGAGATTCAGCGCCCGCGACCGTGCGGAGAACTTCAGTTTCGACGACCTGTCGAGGCTCCTGACCTACGCCCATGAGCGCGGCAGAAAGGCATATCTGGCGTTCAACACTCTCGTGAAGGAATCCGAGATTCCAGACGCGGCAAGGACGATAGCGAAAATCGCGGAGCTCGGTGCGGACGCACTGATAGTCCAGGACGTCGGGATAGTCCGGATAGTGAGGGAATATTTCCCATTTCTCCCCATGCACGCATCGACCCAGATGGCGGTGCACAACAGTTCGTCCGCGAAAGTCGCAGCCCGGATGGGGATGAGCAGGGTGATACTGGAGCGCCAACTGACTATAGGCGAGATCAGGGACATAAGCGCCGGGTCGCCAGTCGAGACCGAGATATTCGTCCATGGAGCGATGTGCTGTTCGCTGTCGGGGCAGTGCCTGCTGTCCTCGTGGATGGGCGGATTCAGCGGGAACCGCGGCAGATGCAAGCAGGCGTGCAGGCTGCCATCCTGCGAAGAAGGAGGCGTATATCCCCTTTCGACCCGGGATCTGTGCATGGCCGACGCGATATTCGCACTGCGGCGGATGAAGATAGCGTCGTTCAAGATCGAGGGCCGGCTGCGCCCGACCGACTACATATCGAATGTCGTCTCCGCCTACAGGCTGCTTCTCGACTCTCCCGAGAAGGATCACGCGTCAGCCCTGAAGGAGGCCCGGCGCAGACTCTCGCTCGGGTGCGGAAGGGATTTCGTGGCGGGTTTCAAGAGCGATTTCCGCGAGCTTATCAACTCCCGGCGGAGCGGCGCAAGCGGGATCAAGTGCGGCGAGGTGAGACGAACCGACAGGGGCGGCTTCTTCGCGTGGATATCCGGGAGGCTTCATCTAGGGGACAAGGTCCGGGTGCAGAGGGAGAGCGGGGCATCGGCCACGTCGTTCACCATCAAGCGTATAATACAGGAGCGGAAGGACGTCAAATCCGTCCGCGGCGGTCTCGCCTTCATCCCCTGCGACCGCGAAGTCGAGAACGGCGACGCGATATACAAGATAGGCGAAAGTACAGGGGCGGATCCGGCGAAATTCGCCGGGCTGCCGCTGTCGCCGCGGGCGAAAATTGATTTCAAGGTCCACGTCTCGCGCGATTCCCTGAAGGTTAATGTCCTAACTCCGGATCTGGAATGGGGTGCTGCGCACGCCTTCCAGACCGCGAAGTCGCGCCCGCTGGATGCCGAGTCTCTGAGGAAGCTTTTCTCTGAATCCGCATCCGACAAGTTCGCCGCCGGGAACATCGAGGTTTCGATTGACGGCGACTATTTCACGCCGATAAGCGGGTTGAAACAGCTCCGCAGGGATTTCTGGGACTGGGTTGCGGCAAACATCGCGCCGGAGAATCCAAGATCGAAGCTCTGCGAGGAGGGATTGTCGAGATTCATCGAATTCCATGGAAGATTGGAGGGACAGGGAGCTGCGGCGCAAGTGCGGAAGGTAGGCGGGGAATTCCCTCTTCCGAGCTTCTGTCCCGAGGATGGGCTCGCCTCCCTATCAGGGGAGATCAAGACGGCATTCCGCAACGGCTTCCGGAGATTCCGCGCAAGCTCCCTTGCGCATTTCGACCTGCTGAAGGGGCTCGAAGGCGTGGAGGTGACAGCCTCCTTCCCGTTGCAATGCGCAAATTCGCTGGCCGCCTGCGAATTTCGCAGCCTCGGCGCCTCGACGGTGCAAGCTTGGGTCGAGCTTGAGAGAAGCGAATTGGAGAGACTGCTTTCGAAGAGTCCCGTCAACATGGAGATATATCTGGAGGGCCGCATACCGCTATTCTACACCAGAGGGGTGATCGAAGGCGATTTCTGCGAAATTCGCGGGCGGAGATTTCCAGTCCGCAGGACGAAGGAGGGCCTTTCAATGCTGCTTTCCCCCGAAGTGCTGAGGCTGCCGCAGATCGACGGATGCTCCGGATTCCGCGAAACTCCAGCCTCCGAAGAGGACGGCGCGGCATCCACGTTCAATTTCGAAAAGGAATGGAAGTGATGGAGCGTCTCTACATCCATGTTCCCTTCTGCTTTTTGGGGAAATGCGGCTACTGCGCCTTCTATTCGATCCCATGGGAGAGGGAGGCGGAACTGGAATGGCTCGCGAAGATTTCGGAAGACATTGACAGGAAGAGCGTCCTCTGCGGCAAGCTTCGGAGCGTCTACCTCGGCGGCGGCACCCCGACGGCGCTGTCCGCTGAATCTCTGGAGAAACTCTTCGCACATCTCCGCAAGAATTTCAATCTCTCGTCCGCATGCGAGATCAGCGTCGAATGCAATCCAGAGAGCCTTGATGTGGAGAAGGCTGGAATCCTTGCGGATTTCGCGAACCGTCTCAGTCTGGGAGTGCAGAGTTTCGAGGAAAAGGCCAGGATGACGCTCGGCCGCCGCGCCCGCGATGAGGAAATAGCCCGCGCATTCGAACTGGCCCGGGAGGCAGGCTTCGAAAACATCTCCTGCGACTTGATAAATTCGATACCGGGACAAAGCCTCGATGGGCATATCACCGACATCGGGAAGGCGGTGCAGGCCGGAGTGAGCCACATCTCGTCATACTCGCTCACGATCGAAGAGGGAACGCGTCTGGCGCAGGCGGCGATGGCGACGGACGAGGAAGATGAGCTCGGGATGTGGAACGCCGACGATGAGGCTATGTCGGGATATGGATTTTCAAGATACGAGGTATCCAACTTCTCCAAAAAGGGATTCGAGTGCGCGCACAATCTGGAGATATGGTTTGGCGACAAGTATCTGGGGCTTGGCCCCGCGGCGAGCTCCTTCGACGGGGAGAAACGCTGGACGGAACCTGCGAATTTCGCAGAATGGCTCCGCAGAGCCGAACCCGAATACGACATAATCCCAAGGGAAAAAAGAGCCGCGGAGATCCTCTCCTTCGGATTCAGGACGACAAGAGCCTGGACCAGGGAGAAGTTCAAGGAGAGAAGCGGTTTCGACATCCGTGGATGGGACGATGTCCTCTCGTCGCTGGCGAAAGACGGATTGATAGCCTACGACGGAAACTCGGCAAGCTCCACCCCCCGTGGCTTGCTCATGTGGAACTCGCTGGCGGAAAGAATAATCGAGGGGAGCCGGCAGGACGGGTGATGCCGATCCCGCCCTCAAGTACTTTGCGCCGTCCCGGCGCAAAGATGTTTGCGCGGGAACCCGTCTCCGCCTACGGCTACGCCGCCGCATGCCGCGCAAACGTGTCGCGGTGCTAAAGGCAAATATCATCTTCCGCGATTTTCGCGTCTTTCGTAGTCCAATCGGATTTCCCTTTCTTTCCTCCATTGCCTCCTTGTAAAAAATAAGAAGTGGAATTCCGGCTTGTTTTTTTTCTCCCCGGCGATAAGTTAAAACCCATTATGAAAAAGTTCATACTCCTATTTGCCGTTGCAATCTGCCTCACGTCGCTGTTCCAGCCGGAGGCGGAGGCCATAGACCCCGTCACCTTGTCCCTGCTCGCTCCATACGCTATGCCAGTGGCGGAGGCCGCGGCGCAATACGCGATCAAGGGGCTGGTCAACGCGGTCCCCGGTTTCATAGAGATAGGCAAGGACATGTTCTCCATATTCCTGCTTCCACTCGGCGTCATCGAATGCACGGTGGGAGCGCCTTTTGGATTCCTAGGCCCGGGCATAAACCACGTGATCAGCGGAGTCGAGGCCCCATTCCTCATGGTCTTTGATGTTCTCTTCCTGCCAGTCCGGGCCATGGGCGTCAAGCCTTGAACGGGATGAATTCCACAGGACCATGCTCCGCATATCCACCGCGCAGTCCGAGATGAAAACAAAACTCATCAGCACGAAAAACAAATACTGGCGCCATAGCGAGCCTCTCTGCGGCATACTCGACGAATGGCATGGTAGGAGAAAGGCCTCCAGAATCATCGGCTCCCTCACCGGCCAGCCGCAGCCAGTCCAGGAACTCATCGAGCAAATCCTCGAGAGGGACAGCTCACCGGAGGCGGTCGAGTTCGAGAAGGTCCGAATCGCATGGAGCAAAATAGTCCCGCAGGAATACTCCCGCAGCGCGTTCGCATACTACATCAAGGAGAATGCCCTCATGGTGAAGGTCCACGACAGCTGCTCCCTCATGGAGCTAAAGATGAGAAGCAGGGAGATGCTGGGAAAGCTCCTCGACGAACTCCGCAAGACGCACCGCACCGAATTCCCGAAAATATCCAGAATCGCATTCCTAGCCTAGAGGAGCGGGAGGCCATGCACGAAATACTGAACAACGTCGAGATAACCACTATCCAGGGACATTGCTGGGCCCCCGTCAAGACCAAGCCCAGGTGCGAGAAGAAACTCGCCGCGTTCTGCCACGGAAACAACATCCCATACTACCTGCCGCTCGTCAGAAGCGCGAAAAGACAGAAACGCGAAAACCTCGTCTTCTATCTGCCAATGTTTTCGGGATACGCGTTCTGCGCACTCGACGACGACAGCTTCCGCCGCGTCGTCAACTCCAACTGCGTCGTCCACAAACTCAAGATGGACGGAGTCAGCGAGAAGGTCCTCATCGAAGAGCTCGGCGCCATCAAGACACTCGAGCAGAACTCGGACGACTTCGAGATAGTCGTGAAACCCGAAATCATCGTCGGCGCCAGGATAAAGGTCAACGGCGGCCCCCTCCAGGGCTTCTCCGGAATAGTCTCGAAAAGAAAGAACAAGGCCCTCGTCGCAGTCAACCTCGAAATACTCGGACAGTCCGTCTCCGCCGAGATAGACATCGAATTCATCGAACCGGAAGAGGATTGATGGGACGGATCCCGGGGACCAAGCTCGCCAAGCAAGGTACGTATTCAGTAAACTACGTCCGTTCAGTGAATATTTATGCTTAAACAACTTCCATAGACTGGCGCCGATTAACCCATTGAATTAACTTGGATTGGTGAAGTTGAATATTATCATTTGACTGTGAATTCGACACCAAATATCTTAACCACAGCATTTTTCAAGGAATTAATCTGCCATTTGTCGGATTGATTGTTGTTCCCTGTAGTATCCCGCAAGAAAGAATACCCTTCTGTAGTTG
>CAZGJP010000195.1:0-5406 GCA_964526605.1 uncultured Lentisphaera sp. | reverse complement strand
CCCCGACATCGCGCTGGGAATGGGGGGCGGCATAGGCATGCAAGGAGAGGCATGCGGAATCGTCACAGGCGCGACTATGGTCATAGGAATGGTTGTAGGCTCGAGAGAGGAAGACTACAAAAAGAGGAAAATGCGGGTCTTTTCCGCCTGCGGACAATTTCTTCAACGCTTCCAGAAGGAGCAGCGCACGCTTTCGTGCCGCGCCATCTGCGATCTGGACCTGACCACTCCGGAGGGGCGTGAAAAGTTGAATTCCGGGGTGAAGGCCGGCAAGTGCGCCCCCGTGATACAAAGCGCGGCGCGGATGCTGGCCGAAGTACTGAAGGAGGATGAAGAGCATCCGTCCTACATCCCCCCTCGCTCGCTCGGAGCTCAGGGCTAGGGAGGGCGATCCGGGTCATCACAATCCCAGATCTTTCATTTCGGCTGGGGAGAGAGGGCGGGCGGCTACGGGCCCGGACATGGGGATGATGTAGCATGCTCCGCAGGAGGGGCATCTGTGTATTTCCTCGGCGCTGTGGCATTCGAGTTTCGGCAATGATTCATAGCTTGTGAACGGGGTGCTGCAGCGGAGGCATTCGCCTCTGGATTTTTTCCATATGATCCAGGCTACGATCAGGAAGGGAGAGATGACGATTATCAATGGCGACAGCAAGATGCAGAGGACTACCGTGCCCCACATGTAAAAGCCCGATCTTCTCTCGAAACTGAAGAAACCGTTTTTCCCCAGATGGAGCTCGAATTCGGTTTTCTTCCCGCAGTGCCAGCACTCTGCCGAGAACAAAGAGTCTTCTCCCTCGGCTACGGGGCGGTTGCAGCTCGGATTCAAATCGGCCCATCTGGAGAAAATGGGCTTCCCGTCTTCGCCATTTCCAGCCCCCTCCCCGCAGAATCTGCACTTATCGGGTTGCGTCGGAGAGATGACGATGGCTGCTAGGTCGTCCTGATTCTGGATTGATTCGGAATCAGATTTCATCCAAGCCGTGAATCGTTCGCAGGATCGGCAGAGGAAGAGTCTGATGCGCCCTCCCCGCATCGGAACGCGTCGAACGAAGCCGTCCATCTGATTGCCGCACGACTGGCACTCTCCGATGAACTCGATTTGATGGTTCGAATTCACTTGGGCTTGATCTGCGGTTTCTCGAAGGCGTCGAGATGATCTTTCAAGAATCTATCCATCTCGGCCTTGGTCTTCTGGTCTGATTCCTTGAGCGCGGCCGTCTTCAGCGCGGGAAGGTTCTTGCTCCTGAAAGGTTCGTTGTATTTCTGGCATTTGTGTGCCAGCGCCATGAATGCGCGCCATCTTATCTCGGCATCTTTGTCGGCGAGATTCCCAAGAAAGACCTTTGTGACGGCAGCGTCCTTGGAGAAGTCTATGGCCGAGAGATGCGACATGGCATCGAACCTGCATTCCCTGAATTTGTTTTCGGCTGCGATTTTCGCGAGGCTGGCGATATAGTCCTTCTCCTCTGGCGACGGGTGGTCGAGGCGTGACGATGCGAATTTCGCAACCTCCTCGGACTTGGTGGACTGTACCACGGCAACGATTTTCCCGATTGCCTTCGCCCGGAAGTTCCTGTCTCTGGTTAGATTGTCCCATGTCCCGCATATCCAGAATTCGTAGTTGCGGCGGACTTCGTCCCCGCCCTCCCCGAGGTCGGATGAAATGATCTTCTCCGCGGTCTTTTCTTCTGGGAAATCGCTTCTGGCGAGCCTGAAGGAGGAATTTAGGGCGGCAGCTCTGACCTTTGACGATTTGTCGGCCAGTCCCAGGGAAAACAGTTTTTTGAATAGTTCGAGCTCCGGCGGTTTCCTGGATGCGAACTGGAGATAGGAGACATCGCCGAGCTCCTTCATGATCCAGATTCTGTTCTGCTCCGAGGCCACGGAGGGATAGGCCTTGAGCAGTTCGGAGAAGTTCGGTATTCTGTCGTCGCTTCTGGCCTGGAGGCAGTCGAAGGCCAGCTTGACGAATTCATAGTTTGGTGATTCGGCCGCCACGGCGCATATTTCCGGGAGTGACATGTTTCCGACTTTCGAATATGAGCATGACCATATCAGCTGATGGAATTTCTTCCTCTCCTTCTCGTCCTGGATGGCATTGAGTTTGGCCCATGTTTTCCGGAGGAATTCAATATCCGACGGATTGTTCCCGGCCAGGTAGCTCATTGCCGATGCCGAGACGCGTTCTCCGGGGTCGTCGAGGGCGAGCCATGCTATCTGGAGAGCCCCCTCCGGGACCTTGTCAGTGTCTTTTTTTGGCAGCATCTGGATCAGGTCGAGCTTCGCTCGTCCCTCCATCGAGGGGAATGCCGAGAGCAGTTCCTTGTAGAAGCCCTGCTTCACGAGCGGGCCGATCGCTTTCGGATCGAGCTCATTTCCGGCCTTCAGCGACTGGACTATTCTCTGCTTGATGTATTCGCTGTTGCTTCCTGAATTCGCGATGGCAGTCAGTTTCTTCTCCCATTCGGCGGCCATGTTCCTTCGCGTGCTGTCGTGCGGCACGGCGGCGATAAACTTGTCGGTCTTCCGCATCATGTCGTCGTCCGGGCGGAATCCCTGGGAGATTATCATTCGCCAGACTGGCCGGACGGAGTCGTTGTCAGCCGGATTTGCCGAGTCCAGAGCCTTTTGGAGGGCGAGGTTTATCGCCTCGTCCTTTTCGGAATCGGCTACGCATTGCAGGAGGAGCTGCTGGTTTCTCGTGGGGAGGCTTGAGAACTTGTCGAGCAGGAGATTGATTTTGCCCTTCTGTATGAGGGTTCGGATGGCCCATCCGCTTCTTCCGTTGATGGCGGGGCTGTCGGAAGACATTCCACCGCTTGAGACGCTTTCATTTTCGGCTGCGAATTTCGCAAGTGCGTCATCTGGTATCTGATCCATGTATGGTGCGAGGGACTTGAGGGCGGCTTCGAGGACGTATTTCTGGCTTTTTGCGGCGTAGTCGAGCAGGATGTGCATGTGTTCGGGTTTTCTTGGTTCGCCTGCGAGGGAGTCGAGTAGCTGGCGCAAAGCGTATTCCGTGTCGTTTATGATGAAGGGATTCTCCGGCTTTTCCCAATATTTGGATATTATGACATATGACTCGATAGTTCCGGGCGTTCTCGGGAGAGCTTTTGCAAGTTTAGTTCGGGAGAAAGTCTTGGTGTATTCGCTTGACTTGAGCTTTATCTGTATTTTTTCCGGGAGGGGTTCGAGTATTCCGAAGTCGGCCAGGATGAAGTTCTTTCCGCCGACAGCTGTTTCCATTGTTCCGCCCATTGAGAAGACGTTCGTGGAATATGTTCCCGTGAGGATGATATATTCACCGGCGCCTTTGGGCGAGAGGAGAGCGGCCTTGTTTTCGGGGATTTGCTCCGAGATCGCGTCCACTTCCTTGCCGTTTGAAGAGAATACGAACTTGCGTTTCCCCGGCTTCACCCTGAAGGTCGCGTAGCTGTATGGAGCTATTTCGACTGTTTTCCCGCCGTCAATGGAGAATTGCAGGGGGGATTCCGTGGGGTTGTCGGCGTAGACTTTGGGCATGTCGCCCGATTTCCTGCTGGACTCGAGTTCGGATGGAGTGATCTGCTCGACGGTCTTGGCGAGGAATTTATTGTGGAAGATTCCGGAGCCGAATCCGAAGAGCGCATTTATTCCGACAGCGACTGCGGCATACGCGAGGAGACAGGCAAAAGATACTCCCATGCATGATGCATATCTGAGCGTGGCCGGCTGCGACGAGCGCATGATCTTCATATTGAGGAAGGCGCCGAAGCCGCCGAAGATGCCGCCGATGAGTCCCCCGAGCGGAACCAGGATCAGGGGAATGCCGACTGCAGCCCATTGGAACCAGGCCAGATGCGGTTCGATCTCTAGCGGATTGTCGTTGGCTGAGATGAAAAGCCTACCGTCGTGGTCGCATTCCCATTTGAAGACTAGCTCGTTGCCATAGTCGTCCTCGGTGAAGTACTTGTAGTCGTCGTTCTTCGGCAACGGCTTTCCATCGCAGAGGATGATCAGGTCGTTGTTGACGCCATCGTGGGTGGCGGTCAGTCTTTTCTTGGAGATCTCCGGAATCTTGATGCTGTAGGACTGCATGTCTCGTCCCTCCTGTATCCTGTGTTCTGTGGAAACGGAAAGGTTGTGATTTCACGGAGCCGGTTGAGAAACTCCCTGCGTAAATATTCACTGAACTACGTAGTTCAGCGAATCTTTACATCTAACAAAAAAAACGATTTTGCATCTTATTTTAGTACGGATTCAGTAAACGAACGTCGTTTACTGAATGCGTACCGTCCGAGGGATCTACATGCCTGATTTGATTATCTCAGCGAGGGGGTTCTGCTGTATTTTGATGACGGTCATTTCGCGCCTGGCGTTTTCCGGGGAGTCCGAGGCGTGGGCCGTGTTGACCATGATGTCCTTTCCGAATTCCCTTCTTATGGTGCCAGAGGGGGCCTTTGTGGGATCGGTGGGACCGAGGACGTCTCTTATTCTCTTGACTGCGTTCTTTCCCTCGTAGACGAGGGCCATGCTCTTGACGATGCCCGGCTTCTGGATGTCGGCTTCCGGACAGGAGTCGGGCTTGAGTCCCGACATGAATTCGACGATCTGGTTGAATTGGTCGTCGGCGTAGGTGGTTCCGACGAATTCGGTGAACTTGGAGTCAAGATCCTGGCTGATTTTTATCTTCAGTTCGCGTTCGAGGATTTCGCGGGCCTGGGTTCCGATCTTGGGAGCGAGCTTGGATCTGAGGGCTTCCTTGACGGGCCCGTAGAACTGGAGAGCGTCCGCCACGGACATCTGGTATATCTTGCATCCGATGATGCGGAGTCCTGTCCTGCTGAACATGTCTATTATGTTTCCGGGCTTGGAGCTGGGATACTTCCAGTTGTCGGGCTTGATCAGGACGAGAGTCCGCTCGATGTTTTCGGTCTCGTCGTATTTGAAGTTCTCGATGAGGTTCGGGCCTCGCGATGCGGCGTCTGCGAATGCCTTCAGCTTTTCTTCCAGGAGGTTGTCGCTGGGCGGGGTGAGGACCGCGGGTTCGAAGTATCGGAGTCCTCCCTGCGCGTCGAAGACCAGGTCGGCGTAGGTGTCGCGGATGGTCTCGCCCGTTATCTTCGTGTCGCGGAGCTTGCCTGCTCCCGAGGAGATTCTGCCGACCACTGAGTATAGCTTTTCGCATGGATTTTACCCTCTGAAGAGGAGTAACATGATTCTTCTGGGCCCGGTCTCTGTGGGGGAGAACTGGTCCAGGATGTAGTCTCTCAATATCTCCGCGGTCTTGGGATCCTTTGGCTGGACGCTGCGGTATGTGAGGTCGGCGTATGTGTCCACGAGCTGTTTGTCCGGGAGTATGATCTGGGCTCCGACGAGTTCGAGTTCGACTCTGGAGAGCAGTATTGCGATAACTCCTCCCGT
>CAZGJP010000194.1:0-5441 GCA_964526605.1 uncultured Lentisphaera sp. | reverse complement strand
AGTCATTCCTCCCATTTCCCAGATGAGGGCTCCATCTGCCGGATTGTAGCTGCGTATTCTGTTTGTCGCTGGCACGACAAGCTGTTCATTGCCCTTCTGTGTTAGGAGCAGCGGGGTGGACCAGGATGTCTTCTCGTCGCGCTTTACCCGCCAGATTTCTTCGCCGGATTTCTTGTCGAAGGCGGCGATGAAGGAATCCCCCTCGAAATCCTGATTTACGATAAGGAGTTTTCCGGATATGACAGGGGATATTCCCTCGCCGAAATTGGCTTTGGTCTTGAATCTGCCGAGATCCTTGCTCCACTTGAGTTCTCCGTCGGGCGACAGGGCGTAGAGACCGTAGGAGCCGAAATATGCGTAGAGCATTTCCCCGTCAGTTGTTGGAGAACCGGAAGCCCAGCTGGCATCGGCGTGTGTTCCTGAAAACGGCTCGTTCTCAGAGACCGTCTTCTGCCAGAGGACAGTGCCGTCGCTTCTTTTCAACGCAATGACAACGAATTGAAGGGCTTTGTCGGGGGCATGAGCTCCCTTTCGCGCGAAGTCGGGTATTTCGTCGAGGGCGGCCTTGACCTTTTCAGGTGCGACAGTCTTTGCGGTCGGGACGGCGGTCAATATGAATATCCGGTCATTCCAGACTATCGGCGAGGCGCGTCCGCCACCTGGAATTGCGGTTTTCCAAGCGATGTTGTCGTTCTCGGACCAGGATGTCGGGGGCTTGGCGTCAGGGGCCGCCTCGCCGGTCGCAGTTGGGCCGCGCCACTGCGTCCAGTCGCCTGATGGAGGAGCTCCGGCGAAGGAGACTGCAGGGACCAGGAATGATAGAGACAATAGCGCGAGGTGGATTATGCAATTCATTTTCATTCTCCTTTGGATTATGCAATTGCCGGAACTATAATGATCAAGCCGTTTAATTCAAATTGACGCTTTGCAATCCGCCGATAATTCGACTTGGGATTTTCTTTAACGGCATCAGGTGATATATTAGAGACTCGATGATCGATGATCAGCGATATTGCTCTCCGGAGGGGAAAATGGGGAAAAAATCGTCAGCCCGAATCAGTTATGCAAGTGCATTGGCGGCAGTGATCCTGTCGGCCGCCGGGGCCTTTGCGGAAGATACAGCCGCCGACTGGCCGTCTTTCCGCGGTGTTGGAGGAAGGGCGTTGTCGTCCGACACCAACACATCGATTTTCTGGGATGTCAAGAGCGGTAAGGGGATTCTATGGAAGGCTGACATTCCGCTTCCGGGTTCCGGTTCCGCGATTGTTTCGGGTGGCAAAGTGATTGTAAGCGGAGCTTCCGGAACCGAGGGCGGAGTCTTTTGCTTCGATATCGAGACCGGGAAACTCATATGGAAAGGGGCGGTGCCGCTCAAAGGCAAGCCTGAGATTTTCGAGGAGGAGACCACCACGCTGGCCCCCGCCACTCCGGTGACTGACGGAAAGCTGGTCTTTGCGGTCTTCGCAACCGGGGCGCTGGCCGCGTTCAAGATGGAGGGCACGCCTGCGTGGACCGCCGATCTCGGACTTCCAGAGATGAGCTACGGCTATGCGTCATCACCTGCCATCCACGGAGATATTCTGATAGTCCAGCACGATCAGAGCGACGAGAAAGGCGCGATAATGGCATTTGACAAGCGGACCGGGAAGGAGATATGGCGTGTGAAGCGCCAAATGGGGGCGTCATGGTCTTCTCCAGTCGTGATCGAGACGGAGAGGGGCCCGCAGGTCATACTGGTCTCGTGCGGGGGTGTGTCGGCCCATGACCCGAAGGATGGGCGTCAGATATGGTTTGTCAAAAAGGAATCTCATGATGTGGTAGCGGCGGCGGCGTTCGGCCGCGGACTCGTCATAGCCACTCTTGGATCTGGCGGGACCTTCGCCATACGCCCCGACGGGAATGGTGATGTCACAAAGACCCATGTGGCGTGGTCCAACGAGGATTTGGGGAGCGATGTCGCGTCTCCAGTTTTTGCCGGGAATTCAATCTTCATGATATCGAGTTCTCTAGTATGTCTGAATATTGCCGACGGCGTCAAGATCTCCGAGCGCGAGATAGAGGGGCAGTTCTATTCCTCCCCGATAGTGGCCGGAGGGAAGCTATACGTTGCGAACCGCGACGGAGAGGTGACTGTTTTCAAGGCGGACAAGGCCTTGGAGGTCCTTGGTCGGGCTTCTTTCGGGGGGAACTGCGACTCCACTCCTGCCGTGTCCGGCGGGCGTCTGTTGTTTAGAACGCTGAAGAAGCTATATTGCGTGGCACCTGCGGAGAAGGCCCCCGTGGCAGGTCAGTAGTTCAGATTTCAGATCTCAGATTTCAGATCTCAGATCTCAGTTCAAAAAGGTCCTATCAGCCGTGCCAGATAAGCTTGCGAAAAAAATGAGCGTCATCCTGCCAGCCGCCCTTGCTGCAGTACTTTGTTGCGCCATGCTCCACTGGAATTTCGGATTTGTTCCGCCCTTGCAGGAGGAGAGGATTTCGGGTGCGGACGGCACACCGGCGAAGACGGGTGCTGCGGTCCCGCCCTCCCAGTCGTCGCAAAGCGGCGACGATGCGTCGGCCGCCTCCAATTCCGGGCGGAAGACGGACGCCATTTTGACGACCCCCGAAGGTGCCAGACTCGAAAAGGGAGCGGGCGTTCCGGGAAGAAGCGTCGAATCATGGCCTTGCTTCCGGGGATCGGCTCGCGACGCGGTCAGAAGGAACACCGTGGAACTGGCGCGGACATGGCCGGAGGATGGGCCTCCAGTTGTCTGGGAGCTCGATCTTGGCCAGGGCTATGCAGGTGCCGCCGTTCGCGATGGACGCGTATACATATTCGACTATGACGACGAGGAGAAGCGCGATCTCATAAGGTGCGTGTCGTCCGATGACGGTGCGGACATTTGGAGATATTCCTATCCTGCGGAGATCAAGCGAAACCACGGCGTCAGCCGGACCGTTGTCGCGCTGGATGGCCCTCTTCTATTCGGATTCAGCCCGAAATGCCAGGTGACATGCCTGGATGCTGAGACTGGTGTTTTCAAATGGCGAATGGATCTGGTGGAGCAGTTTGGTGCTTCGGTGCCAAACTGGTATGCGGGGCAGTGCCCCCTTGTGGAGGACGGGAGGCTGATACTTGCAGTAGGGTCTCCGGAGATCCTGGTGATGGCGGTGGACTGCAGCTCTGGCGCCGCAGAATGGAGGTCGCCGAATCCGCACGAGTCGAAGATGACTCATTCAAGCATAGTTCCGATGGAGTACAAGGGGCGGCGGATTTACGCATGCTGCGGGACGAAGGGCGCAGTGGGTGTTTCCGCGGCCGATGGCGGCATAGTATGGCAGACCGACGAGTTCAAATGGCATACCATAGCTCCGTCGCCAGTCCAGCTTCCGGGAGACCGCATCCTTTTCACCGCCGGATACGGATGCTCGTCGAAGCTTGTGAGGCTGCTGGAGTCCGACGGCAGGGTGCTTGTGGAGGCGATAAGGACGATGAAGCCGAAGGAGTTCGCCGTTGAACAGCATACGCCGGTCATTTACGATGGTTTCATCTATGCGGTGCTTCCGAAGCCCCGCCTCGAGCTGGTCTGCATGGACCTTGAGTTCAACGAGATATGGGCGAGCGGTTCGCAGAACAAATTTGGAATAGGCCCGTGGATGATAGCCGACGGAATCATATACGTAATGGATGACGACGGGGTTCTGAGCGCCGTCGAGGCCAGCCCCGGCGGGTTCACCCCTCTCGCCAGATCGAAAGTGCTTCCAGGCCCGGATTCATGGGGGCCGATGGCCATGGTTGACGGAAGACTCTACGTCCGCGACCTTGGCAAGATGAAATGTCTCGATGTCTCGAAAACAAGATGAGGAGAGATATGGACGAAGAAAACGACAATGCCGCCGACCCCGGAAATCCGAAGCTTCCCGCGGGAAGATCTCCGGCCTATGCTCTGGCCATGGCCGCGCTCGCGCTCTGCATACTGGGGGCCATGGCATACTTGCTCGCCCGTGGCGGACAGGACGGAATGTCGGTTGAAAAGACATATGACATCGGGGAGATGCTGAAGACGGACGATTCGCTCGTCGCATTCACCGAGATCAAGCCGATACCGACAGGCTTCTCCCGGGCGGCATGCATAGCCATGGGTCCAGACAACATGATATATGCCGGAGGAGACAGGCGGATCAGGATTTTCAAGAAGGATGGCGCGAGGACCGGGGAGATCGAATTGGATCAGCAGCCGGCATGCATCGCAGTCTCGGGCAATGGTGAGATATTCGCAGGCCTTGCGGATTCGGTGCTGATTTTAGACAAGACAGGGGAGGAGACGAGGAGATGGAGCTTCGGCCCGAAAAGCATCGTTTCCGGAATATCCCTGTCGGAGAACAGGGTTTTCATAGCCGACACCGGGCGCAGGGCGCTGCTTGTGAAGGACCTTGAGTCTCCTGATTCGGAGCCTGTGGAGATAGGCGTTCCAGGCGCAGGCGATGGCGATGACGGTTTCGTGGTGTATTCCTCGACCCTTGATGTGGCGGCGGATGAGAACGATCTTCTCTTTGTCACCGATCCGGGCAGGCACAGGCTCAAGCTCTATTCGTTTTCAGGCGGCTTGGTCTCCACATGGCCCAGCAATCCGTCCGCAGACGTGAAAGGCTTCTCCGGATGCTGCAATCCGGCGCGCATAGCATTGTATCCCCAGGGGAGGATTGTGACAAGCGAGAAGGCGATACCGAGGATAAAGCTATATTCCGCCGCCGGAGACTTCGTGGCTGTAGTGGCGGGGCCGGAGTCGTTCGTGCAAGGACAGGCTCCATGCGATGTGGCCGCCGACAGCGATGGCAGGATATATGCGCTTGATCCGGCCACCGGCAACATAAGGATTTTCATTGAAAAGCCTGGCAAGGAGTGATCATGGAGGATAAGGTTACACGGCGTGATTTCGGAAAGCTTGTCGCCAGAGGCGCGTTGCTTGCGTTTCTTGGCTATTGCATCTCCAGGGCCGCCCGGGGGACGCAGTCCGGAGAGGATAATGGCAGGTGCCGGTTCCCGGACATCGACTGCAGGGACTGTTCGCTTTCGGGCAGATGCCGGATACGTCCGGATAAATCGGACGATGAACAATAGGGGATGAAAATGGGAGAAGGAAGAATCAACAAGGATTTTGATGCTCCGATCACAAGGCGTGAGGTCCTGCGGAGGGGCTTCGCCGGGCTCCTGCTTCTGGCTCTCGCCGCTCCGCTGGCCGTCCTCTTTGGCAGGACCGCGAAGAAGCGCAGCGTGTGGCAGATAGACCACACGAAGTGCATACAGTGCGGACGATGCGCCACGGAATGCGTTGTCAAGCCCTCGGCGGTGAAATGCTTCCACGCCTTCGACGTCTGCGGATACTGCAATCTTTGCTTCGCATATTTCAGGCCGGGAGTCTCGGAGTTCGACACGACCGCCGAAAAGGAGCTCTGTC
>CAZGJP010000193.1:2621-5503 GCA_964526605.1 uncultured Lentisphaera sp. | reverse complement strand
ATTTTCTCCCCGTAGCCACACGCGTGGGAGGAGATCTGGCTCTCATACATCCCGGCAGCGGAAGCAGGGGCAAGAACCAGCCGCCTGAATACTATCTCGGCATAGCCAAAAAGCTGGGCACCATGGGGATGGACCATCGCTTCGTGTTCGGCCCCGTGGAAGTCGAGACGGGAACGCACAAGTCCTTTCCACATGAAAAGTCATCCTTCCCGGCGGACTGCATCGGACTGAAGAATTTGATCATGGAGTCCGCGCTTTTCATAGGCAACGACTCCGGGCCGACACACCTTGCCGGATTCTGCGGAGTTCCGACAATTGCGATTTTCGCAAGTACGGATCCCGGTATTTGGCGACCGCTCGGGAGGAATACGAAATGGGTTGACGCAGCCGGTCTGACGGGATCATTTATTCATAGCATGCTGTTTGACGCGAAAAAATGACATTTCTCGATACGGGCTATTGCTTCGGGGAGAGGATTCAGGTATAATGGAATTGGAAAGAAGCGGTGCTGATCCACGGGCCTCCAGCCAGAGCATTGAACGTGGACGTGCATCTGGGAGCGGAATGGCGTGGCAGGCAGGTCCTTGGCGCCGAGTTCTTTCCTTCAAATAGTTCCGCCGGATTGGGGCGAGATTGGAGAAGGCGAATCGGGGAAAACGGTCTTACATTGAAGCATACTGGTCCTCGCTTCGATCCGGCCACCTCTGGACCTTGCCGTCTAGTGTGATTCCATCATCTTGCGGAATTCGCGGAACAGATAGAATGGATCGTGCGGGCCGGGACCCGCCTCGGGGTGGTATTGCACCGAGAACGCGGGCAGCTTCCTGTGCCTTATCCCCTCGACTGTGTTGTCGTTGAGGTTCACGTGGGTTATTTCCACCTTGGAGAGGTCGAGACTTTTGTCGTCAACGATGAAGTTGTGGTTCTGCGACGTGATCTCGACTTTTCTGTCCTCCAGACGCATCACCGGATGGTTGCATCCGTGGTGCCCGAACTTGAGTCTGCGGGTCTTGGCCCCGCATGCGAGTCCGAGGAGCTGGTGCCCCAGGCATATCCCGAATACCGGGATTTTCCCGAGGACGGCCCTTATGGTCTCGGCCGCATACGGGAGAGCGGCCGGGTCCGCCGGACCATTCGATATGAAGACCCCATCCGGTTTTTTGCGGAGCAGTTCGGCCGCGGTGGTTTTAGCTGGCATGACATGGACTTTCATGCCGCATCTGCGCAGATTTCTCATGATGTTGCGCTTGATCCCATAGTCGAGGGCTACGACGCTCATGTCTGCCGGAGGGAGCTTGTCGCACACGCCCCAGGAATCGTCGAGGGAGTCTTCCGGATTCCAGTCGTATGCGGATCTGCAGGTGACTTTGGCGGCGTAGTCCTGTCCGTCGAGGCCGCACCATTCGCGGGCTTTGGCGACAGCATCCTTTTCCGAGAGCATTCCGCTTGCGGCCATCATGCCTTTGAGGGTTCCTGCGCTGCGGAGCTTCGTGGTGAGTGCGCGGGTGTCTATTCCGGCTATGCACGGTATCTTGTTTTTCGCCAGTTCCGCCGACAGTGGCGATTCGCTTCTCCAGTTGCTCGGATGGTTGAGGCCATGTATGATGAATCCGTTGGCGAAGAGCTTTCTGGACTCCATGTCGAAGGAATTCATCCCGGTGTTGCCTATCTCGGTATAGGTCATTGTAACTATCTGCCCGGCGTAGGACGGATCGCTGAGAATCTCCTGGTAGCCCGTCATCCCGGTGTTGAAGACCACCTCGCCGAGGACATCGGCCTCCGCGCCGACGGAACATCCATGGTAGACGGTGCCGTCCTCGAGAGCGAGGAAAGCCTTTTTATCCCTTTGCTCCTTCCAATTGTATTTCGTCACGATATGCTCATCCTCCAGAATTGATTGTCGGCCTGGGAGTCCTGTGGACTTCGCTTCTCCCGTGCGACCGGGCATCAATCTAGCACCTTTGAGGTGATTTGCGAACTTAGAATTCGCTCTTTGCCTTCCTGGTCATCAGATCAATGAGGCATTTTCTCGGGTCCTTCCCATCGTAGAGCCCGGCGTGGACCTCGTTGATTATAGGCGCTTCGATTTCCTTGTCCCTTGCCAGTTCGTATGCGCTCAGGCATGTGCGGACGCCTTCCGCGACGGTCTTCCCCATCGAGGCGATGATGTCGTCGAGGCGTCTGCCCTTGCCCAGCTCCTCTCCTACGAACCTGTTTCTGCTATGCCTGCTCATGCAGGTCACGATGAGGTCGCCTATGCCGCTGAGGCCCGAAAAGGTTTCCGGGCGTCCTCCGAGGGCGGTTCCCAACCTCGACAGTTCGGCGATTCCTCTGGTGATAAGAGCGGCCTTGGTGTTGTCGCCGAGTTTCATTCCGTCGGCGATTCCGGCGGCGATGGCGAAGATGTTCTTGAGCGAGCCCCCAAGCTCGACGCCGACTATGTCCCCCGATGTGTATATCCTGAAGTTCCTGGACATCATCGCTTTCTGGACCAGGGCGGCGCAATCCTTGTCGGACGAGGCCACGACGACGGCGGTGGGCTGTCCTACGGCGACCTCCTCGGCGTGGCTCGGCCCCGAGAGGACGGCGTAGGCGGCGGCATCCTTCATCTCGTCGGCGAAGACTTGGCTCATGCGTTTCAGGCTTTCATTCTCTATGCCCTTCGCAAGATTGACCACGGCCCTGCCGGCGAAACTTGCCGGTTGCATGCTCTTGAGCACTTCCCTCATGAACTGCGATGGTATGGCCAGGACTATCAGATCCGTGTCCGACAACGCGTCGCCGCTGGATTCGCAAAGTCGTATTTCAGGCGGCAGTTTCACACCGGGCAGGAACTTCGCGTTCTCGCCGGTTCTGCGGATTTCGCGGATGTTGTCGGGGAA
>CAZGJP010000193.1:0-2611 GCA_964526605.1 uncultured Lentisphaera sp. | reverse complement strand
GGCCCCCAGAGCGAGACGGAATGTCCGTTCGAGTTCAGGAGCGTGGCTACCGCCGTTCCCCATGCTCCGTCGCCAATGACAGATGCCTTGATCTTCATTTCTCCTCCTTTCTGCCGAAGCGCATTTCGGTTCCATTTGCAAGTCTGGCGATGTTCGACCTGTGTTTGATTATGGACAGGATGGATATGGCCGTGAATACCGAGAACAGCAGAGGGGAGAACTCTCCACCTGCGAATTTCGCGGCTAGAAAATATGCGGCGGGCAGCGCAACGGACGCGACGATGCTCGATAGCGAAACGAAGCGTGAAATGGAGAATACGGCCATCCAGACGAGAAGGGAAGCGCCCATGGACAAGGGGGAGATTGCGGAAATCGCGCCAGCGGCCGTTGCGACACCCTTGCCTCCCTTGAAGCCGAGGAAGATGGTCCAGACATGGCCGGAGAAGGTTCCTGCCAGTGCCGCTGCGCGGATTGCGTCCAAGGAATCGGGGGCGAATTTCCACGAGAGAAGGTATGATGCGAGGACTGGAGCAAGCCCCTTGAGGAAATCCAGCAGGAAGCAAAGGTAGCCCCATCTCTTGCCAAGGGTCCGCAGGACGTTGGTTGCTCCGATGTTGCCGCTGCCGTGCTTGCGGATGTCGATTCCATTGATCCGCCCGATGATGTATCCGAACGGCAGCGAGCCGACGAGATACGAAAGCAGAAACGCAATGGGGACTGAGAATGTTTTGGAAAACTCTTCCACGCTGGAATCCTTTGATCCAAGCAGGAAATATCCTTTGCAAAAAGCGAAATTCAAGGACGCAAGCATTTGGGAATAGCATTTAGTCGAACGTGATAGCCCTGGAACTTTTTTTCAATTCTTCTTGAAAAACGATTGTTTGCCGCTAGATTGCGTCTCGATTGTCTTTTCCAACGGGAGTTGGGTTTTCGGGTATTGAGTTCCACCGCAAGGAGAGTAATGGACAAGCTTACGCCCTCGCGGGTTGCCATAGCCGTGCTGATCGGCCTTGCCGGGGCTGAGATTGTCTGGCTGGTTCAGCCCTACAACAACTTTGTTCTGAACAACTCCTACATAGCGGACAACTACATTCCCGAGCTCGTCGTGGGGATGATCCTCTTCCTCGTGCTGCTGGCCAATCCTCTTCTAGGCTTTGCGAGGGCTTCGCTGCGTCTGAACGTGAGGCAGCTCGCGTTGATATTCGGGATCATGCTTGTGTCTGTGGCTCTTAGCCAGACGATGAGGATCTATCCGCATTCGCTTGCCAAGGGGAACATGGATGCCTGCCGCGACAAGGAGATTGCGCAGATCCACGGGAAGATGGAGCTTCCCGACTGTCTGTATCTGGATCCTGTGAAATACGGTGCGAAAGCGCCGGTTTCCGAGCAGTTCTACGACCAGCTCGAGCCTGGTGGCAGAATTCCGTGGAGCGCATGGCTCGGACCGCTTGCCGGCTGGGGAACCATGGTGATGGGTGTATGGATAATGATGGTGGGGCTTGCGATGATACTCTTTCCGCAGTGGAAGGAGAACGAGCGTCTGCCATTTCCGCTGCTTGCCGTCCAGCAGGAGCTGATCGAGACGCCGGAGGAGGGGCGGGTTCTTCCGCCGATATTCTACAACAAGCTGTTCTGGATCGCGCTTGGCTTCGTCTTCATTGTGCATTCCTTCAACGGGCTGAACCATCACAGTGGCGGAATGCTTCCGAAGATCCCCATGGAATGGAATCTATGGGGAGCCTTCTCCGAGGGGTTGTGGCGGCACATGGACTGGTATGCGAAGAGCGGGAGGATTCTTTTCGTGATAGTTGGGATAACGTTCTTCATGCCGAACCGGGTTGGATTTTCGCTGTGGTTTGCCTTTGTGGGGTATCAAGTCTACCGCATGCTGGGATACGAGTACATGGCTCCATTCCAATACGACGCGGTTTACGACCAGCGCTCCGGGGCGATAATTGCCGTATCGCTGATGGTGGTGTGGATCGGGAGGCAGCAGTGGCGGAATGTCTTCATGGCTCTGGTCAGGCGTCCGGCGAGCGACGTGGACAGGAGGAACCGAGTCTCGGGGATTCTGTTTCTTTCCGGCTGCGCTCTTCTTTTCCTGTGGCTTCTCTGGGCAGGAAGCGGTCCGGCGCTGGCACTGCTGTTTGTGCTTTTGTCCGTCATGTCGGGGATAATTCTTTCGCGCATTGTCTGCGAGACCGGTCTTCCCTTCCTTGCGGTCTACGGTGCCGGGCCGCGCTTTCTGATGAGTCTTCTGCCTGGCAGGTTCATTGATTTTGCGACTTGCTATCTGGGTGGTTTTCTGGACATGATGCTCAGCGAGGGCGGATCGAGGACGAGCGCGACAGTTCTGGCGATACACGCGATCGGGATGGACAAGAAGGCTAAGGCCCGGCAGCAGCTGCGTCTTGGCTATCTATTCGTATTCGTGCTTCTGCTTGGGATCTTGCTGTGCGGAGTGACGCATGTGGCGATGACCTATCATCATTCCGGGACCGTTGACGGGGTGAGGGCGCCGGTTTCGGACTGGGGCAGCGGGCGCGTTGATCCGGTGCACAGTGATCTGAAGGCCTTGCAGAGAGGGGCCTGGGGGCAGTCGGCCTACAAC
>CAZGJP010000192.1:1047-5504 GCA_964526605.1 uncultured Lentisphaera sp. | reverse complement strand
AACGGAATATAAAATTCATACCGAACTGTGTCGGGGATTCATTTTTCTCCGTGCAACCCCGATCGTGGATGTCGGATGGAATGCTCAGGATAGTTTCCGTTGGAAATCTGAGGCGTGAGAAGAACCATTTCGAACAGATAAGGATTGCGGGGGAACTCCGGCGCAGGGGACTGAGGTTTTCGGTCAACATCGCCGGAGAGGGACCCTTGCGTAAGAATATCGAGGAAGCCATTTCCGATTCCGGCCTGAATGATTGCTTCCGATTGCTCGGGAGGACCAATGATATAGTGTCTTTGCTTGCCACATCTGATCTCTTCATATTCACATCAAGTAGCGAGGGATTCGGTGTGGCGGTCCTGGAGGCCATGGCGGCCGGTCTCCCCGTTGTGGCCTGCGATCTGCCTTCGCTCCGGGAAATAGACGATGGGAAAGGCCTTGTCACCTTCGTCCCGCAAGGCGACTTCAAGGCCGCCGCCGCAAAAATCGCGGAGCTTTCGCTCGACCCCGCTAGGATGATCAGTATTGGAGAAAAGTCCCGGGATCATGTAAGGGAAAGGTATTCATCCGAGGCCGTGTCAGGGCAGTGGTTGGAATACTTCCAGATCATTCTCACGAAGAACAAAATGGAGTCCTGACTTTGTCCACAGCCCAACCCGATTTTAATAGCGATTTGCCAGGGTGTAGGATGAGAATTGCATTTTTCATAACCCGTTTCATAAGGGGCGGGGCGCAGAAGATGCTTCTACAGCTTCTGCAGAAGCTTGACAGGGAAAAGTTTCAACCAATATTGATTTCTGGCAGGAATGTGGATGGCGGGCCCGGCCTTTTTCCGGAACTGCCCGGAGATGTTGAGACCATACTGCTTGACGATGTAGTCAGGGAGATATCTCCATTCAAGGACGTGAAGGCCTTCCTCCGACTCAGGTCCGTCCTCGGGCGGAAACGGCTCGACATCCTCCATCTTCACACATCGAAGGCGGGTGTCCTGGGGGCCTTTGCAGGAAGGATGGCCGGGGTGGGGAAAATAATCTACACCCCGCACGGCCATATCTTCGGCAAGAATGCCGCCATCCCGGGGCTTGAGAATTCATCCCGCCTGAAGATGAAATTTCTCCTCGAACTTAGGAAAAGGGCATATTCGGCCTGTGACAGGATTGTGGCGCTCTCGGAGCAGGACAGGGATGAGCAGGTCGCGCTGGGGCTGGCGCAAGCGGACAAGTTCGATGTCATAATGAATGGGATTGACGATTCATTCTTCTGTCCCCTCGAGGCGCATCGGATCAAGGCTCTCAAGGAGCGGCATTCGATATCGGATGACGATTTCGTCATAGGATCGGTCGGAAGGCTAAGCAAGGAGAAAGGTCATGACATTCTGCTCGCGGTTTTTGCGAAAATCGCAGATGCGCATCCTTCCGCCAAGCTCCTGCTGGTGGGAGATGGTGCGGAGAAGAACAAGCTCATGGCGGCTCATCCTGCGCTTGGGGATGCAGGCAGAGTGATCTTCGCCGGGAGCATGGAGGATGTCCGGCCGGCGCTTGCGGCGATGAAAATATTCGTCCTTCCCTCGCGATACGAGTCACAGGGGATTGCCGCGATGGAGGCTATGGCCTCGGGGCTCCCTGTCGTCGCCTCGGATGTCGGAGGAGTCCGGGCAATCATCAATGATGGGCAGGACGGTCTTCTCGCGAGGCCTTTGCCGGACGATCTCGCCGACAAGATTGCCAGATTGTTGAGCGATGCCAACTTGAGGGACAAGCTTTCGTTGAACGCGATGCGGAGGGCCAAGGCCGACTTCACGTTGTCCCGGATGTTGTCTCAATACGAGAAACTTTATTTGTAAATATCCGGTGAAGCAGATCGTTTCACCGAATATTTACCCAGTGTCCTTTCGGCCGGGAATGCGTTCGTTCAAAGCCCTTCGGTGGTCAAGCTTCGTTATCACGTCCAGTGCTTGCCGGATGCTAAATCAAAGCTATAGTATGCAATGAAATGAAGAAGACTCTACAAACATTGAACCGGCTGAAATCCGAAGGTTTTTTCGAAGACTACGCGGTGGGGGGAAGCTGTAGCCGCGTTCTTCTATATAGAACCGACCATCACGGACGATCTGGATGTCTTCATTGCAATAAAAGGCGGAGATGGACCCATAATATCGCTTTCTCCGATATACAAGCGTCTTGAACAGTGGGTTATTTAGATTTTGAAAGGGAAGGAGTTTTAATTGACAAATGATTAAAACAACGGACATGATATCGAACGGAGAAAATGCTCTTCATGCTGCCAAGCAGATTGCTCTTCACAGAAAAGACGAGCATCGTCGCCGGCTTATTGCGCTTTCTATTGACGAAAAAATCAAGATCGTCGAATCCCTACGCGAAAGACTCAAGCCCATACGGGAAGCCCGGCGCTCAATCACAGACAAACACTGAGAATATGCGCTCAGAGAACTGATCTTCACTACGAAATACGGCAAACGGAGCTCGAATTGTTGGCAAAGCGTAAAATCTTGTTTCTTACGCCGGAGATACATTTTTTCTCGCCGGTCCTGATAAGGCGGACGATCGAGGCGCTCTCCGCCGAGAGTTTTGAATTCCATATGATTCTGACCCCGAAGATCTCACGGTCGAAGAAGTCTTCATCCAGCCTGCGTGGAATAATCAGGAAGAGTGGCTTGAGGTATTTGCTATACATGTTTTTGCTGAAGCTGAAATTCGATTTTTCCAGGTTCATGGAGATAGTTGCCGCCAAGACATTTGACAGACGCAGGTTTCTCTATCCACGAGACCTGTGCCGGCATTTCAAGATCGGCCTGCGGAGATTCGAGTCGGTGAACTCCCCCCAATGCGTCGAGTATCTCCGCGACCAGCTCAAACCCGACATCATAGTGTCAGTCTTTTTCAATCAGATACTTAAGCAGGAAGTTTTGGCTTCCGCAAAGGAGGCGTCGCTAAACGTGCATCCATCACCCCTGCCTGAATACAGGGGCATGGCGCCCATAATGTGGATGCTCGCAGAAGACGCGAAGGAGGGTGGCGTGACCATCCACCACATGAATGAAAAGATTGACGACGGGAGAATTATCCGTCTCAGACGCTTCGAAATAGAGCCGTCGGACAACTATTTCAGTCTCTACAGCAAGGCCGCGGATGTAGGAGCTGAAATGCTCGCTGGAATCCTGGAGAGCAGGCCGGTTCCGGAAGGGGAGAGCCAAGCTCCAAGCACCGTTAAATATGGACCGGTAAGCTCCGGCGTTTTCAAGAGAGTCCTTGACAGGAATGCTATATTTAGAAATAAAACCACTAAGGCACCCTTCGACAAGCTCAGGGCAGGCTAAGAGCACAAAGGTGGTTAAGCACAAAGTTTGAAACGAAAGCGTAATATTCGCCGCGCCGTGCTGACGCACTGGCGCAGGCAGTTTCAAAAGCGCATGGAAAAGCCCTCGGGCTGCCTTGAAAATTTGATTTCGAGGGTTTTCCCGTGTGCTTTGTGAACTGCCACATGTCCGCGCTGCGGACAGCGGCGAATATGTATGAAGCTTAGAAAAACTTATACTTAGTGACCCCTCCGGCTCTCCTGCGGAGAGAGGCGGGCAAGCTTTGTGTCTTAGTGGTAAAAAAAATGGCAAATCGGGGAACTCCAAATGTGCAACACGGCCTGTCTGGATTTCATACGGAGCAACCTGTCCCGTGACGATGTCTTTGGCCGCAAGGTTCTCGAGGTGGGATCATGCGATGTCAACGGTTCGGTCAGGAAGCTGATTTCGAGCCTTGAGCCCGCATCATATCTCGGCGTGGACATAGCGGCCGGTCCCGGCGTTGACGAAATATGCAACGTGTCCTCGCTCGTGTCTCGATTCGGAGAGTCGGCTTTCGATGTGATAGTATCGACCGAGGTGATAGAGCATGTCCTCGATTGGAGGGAAGCTGTCAGAAACATGAAGCTGGCGCTCCGCAGGGGAGGGATCATCCTCGTCACAACCCGCTCCGAGGGATTCCGCTCCCATGGATTCCCCTGCGACTTCTGGAGATACGGGGCCGAAGACATGAAGATCATTTTCGGTCGCTTTGAAATCCTGTCCCTGGAGAACGATCCGATCGCTCCAGGCATATTCATGAAGGCGAGGAAGACGGAATCATCTGGGTTATCCGACACCCCGGCGGGATTTTCACTCTATTCGGTCATCAGACGAAGCCGCTGCGATGACATAACGCCCGAGGAGATACGGCAGTTTGAAAAATACCTTGCGATGAAAACCAGACTGGCCAGATTCATGCCTGTCGGACTGAAGGATTTCCTGAAAAAAATTCTGGACCTGAGGTGATCCCGTCATGAAGGCATTAAGAAGAGTAAAGCTGGCCGCAAAGAAAATTGGTCCTCTAAGGAGGGCCTACTACGAATTTCACAGTAGTGGAATCTACTACCTCTACAGATATCTGCAATTCAGATCTGCCAGCGAT
>CAZGJP010000192.1:0-1037 GCA_964526605.1 uncultured Lentisphaera sp. | reverse complement strand
GGTCAATTATTTTGGGCTTATTAGAAATTTAAATTTTTTGTAAATTATTACTATAAATTTTTATGGAATTTATATTTGCCATCCATGTACGTATCGCCCAGATCAATTTGGAATGGTCATCGTCATGTAATTTGCGCTGCAAGTGGTGCCCAATTGACCATGCCGCTCCAGCCAGCCACATGACGGAGGAGCTTTTGGCCAAGTTGCTGTCGGAGATCGGCCGGGAGGATTTTCACGTGAAGGCCTTGCATCTGCATAATGGGGGAGAGACGCTCATGCACCCCCGTTTCATCGGGATGCTGCAAATCGTATCGGAATTCAAGAAAAAGAGCGAGGCATTCCCAGTGACGACTCTTTTGACCAATGCCACGCTCTTGAATAAACAAAAGATAGCGGCAATTGTGGAAGGCGGGGCGATAGACTTCATGCGCTTCAGCGTGGATGGAGGCAACAGGAGGGATTTCGAAGAGATCAGGAGGGGGGCGAACTGGGATCAGGTTTTGGCCAACGTCAACTCATTTCTAGATGCCAACGATGCCGCCGGCCGGCCTTGCTCGACGGCCATCATCTCATTGATCCCAGATGGAGCCACGCTCTCAGACGAGTTTAAAATGCTGATATCCCGATGCGATGAATATCTGCCACGGCAGCCGCACGACTTTGACGGAAGCAAGAACATGGGGGTAAAAAGAGCCGGACGGCAACCAGCCGGTTTTTGCTGCTTCATTTTCGATCAGATGGTTGTGCTTCCTGACGGCATGGTCACTGCATGTTGCGCAGATCTGTCGAGGCACATTTCCATCGGGGATGCCAAGATACGGACACTAAAGGAGATTTATCATGGAAAGCCAAGGCGCGGAATCATCGAGATGATGCGAAGAGGCCAGCGGAGCAAAATCGAACTTTGCAGGGACTGCTTTTCACGATGAACTTGAATTTCGCAATTTTGCCCCGGGGGCCAATGGAGTATTTTCCGTGATGATAAGCTACAACATTCGACATATGGAAATATCCAAGCAATGAAGACAGAGAATTGT